>JAZKGS010000106.1:18990-27575 GCA_040385805.1 Pseudomonadota bacterium
AGCTTAATGCCAAGGCCTCTGATCCGTTCGAGAACCTGCACCGCAAGCGTGCCGTCACGCAAGAATATGCTTTCGGTCACCTCCAGCTCAAGCCGCCAGGCGGGCAGACCGCTGTCGTGCAGCGCAGATATGACCGTTTCGACAAAATTGGCACTGGTAAGTTGATCAACCGAGATATTGACGGCAATCCGCGTCGATTCAGGCCAGCTCATTGCGTCTTTGCATGCACGGCGAAGGATAAAGTCACCAATGCTGACGATCAGGCGGGCATCCTCTGCTACTGGAATGAACTTGGCGGGTGACACATTCCCGAACTTGGGATTAACCCACCGCAGCAATGCCTCGAAGCCCACCAGCGCATTGTCTCCGCTTGCGTTGACCACGGGTTGGTATTCGACATGTAATTGTTCGCGCTCCAACGCGGCGCGCAGTTCAAACTCCATCAACCTGCGCTCTTCGGCATTGGCATGTAATTTATGCTGATAACTATGATGCGTGTTACCGCCTTGGTCCTTTGACCGATAAAGCGCCAAATCCGCGCTGCGCATCAGCAGTTCGACGGTCCGTCCATCCACAGGCCCAAGCGCGCTGCCGATACTGGCGCCTATGAACAATGTGTTCTGGTCAACGTCATAAGGCCGCGACAGGCTTTCGATAATACGCCGGGACAGGGTAGCCACGTAATTGGTGTCGGACGCGTCCTTGATGACCACGGCGAACTCATCACCGCCCAATCGACCACACAATTCATTGTCGGTCATGATCAACTGCAACCGCCGTGCAACCTGCGCTAATAACCGATCGCCTACCGGGTGCCCTAACGTGTCGTTCACCGCCTTGAACCGGTCTAGATCAATCATAAGGAAGCCGCAGCGACGGCGCCATTGGTCGGCATCTTTCAACGCATTCGCCATCGTTTCTGTCAGTAACAGTCGGTTGGGTAAACCAGTCAAAGTATCAAAGCGCGCCAGATGTGAAATCTTATTTGCGGATTCGCGCTGCTCCGTCACGTCAGAGCCAACGCCGCGAAAGCCAAGAAAGCCGCCATCTTCCGAATGCCGTGGCGAGGCAGACAATTCCCACCAGTGTTGGATGCCTTTGAACGTGACGGGTACGATCAGGTTGCTGAAGGACTCGCGCCGTTTGAGACGGTCTGCCAACTCGTGCAGTTCAGGAGGATATTCACCCAATTCCCAAGCATCGCCTGCGATGAGCTTCAATAAAGGTTGCCCCTCTACCGATTTCGGGTCCGTACCAAGCGCATAAGCAAAGCGGGGTGAAACATGGGTTGCACAGCGCGAAGCGTCTGTTTGCCACAACCAATCCGCACCGCTGTCTTCAAATTCACGTAACAGCAGACTCACCGTTTCCGATTTTTCCTGCACAATGCTGTTTGCGACTTCGTACAAAATCTGCGCGCGGGCCGATTGCAAGCAGGCCATGATTAACAACGCGCCAATACCGGTTGCCGCGATCACGAGATAGTAGCCGCCATGAAAAACAAAACCAAGGCTGGCGCACAGGCTTGTTACCCCAATGAAGATAGTCGCGGCCATTGGCGCAGTTGGCAGCAGCAAAGAGGCGTACACCATCATACCAAGTACAATTGACCAAAGACCCAGCACTTCCATGATCGATCCACTGGTGCCCATAAAGCCAAAGGCCGAGCCCCACATGGCGGCAGTGATAAACGACTGAATATTCAACCGCCGAACGTCATCCCGGTTGAATTGGGCCCTTTCCCACAACCATTTCGTACCAAATTGATAGAAAGCGATGACGTGGAACCCGCAAAACAATATCGCCCAAGTAATCAGCGCCCACGCAGGCGCAATGCCGCGATAGAGCACCAGAACCATGATTGCGAAGGTCAGATTGAGTGCAATACGTAGTGTGGTGCGCTGTCGGATACTGCGCGCCTGAATGTTACGCATGACGTCGCCGTCGAGCCCGATAGGCTCTGTAAGACCGAGCAACGCCTTGTACGAAAGCTCGGTTGGCAATTCAAAGGACGCGTCTTTTGTTATCACTCCGCAATTTTACGCGCAGAACGTTACCTAAAGGTAAGGATTGGCGAAAAAATTCGGTGTGAATTCAAAAAGAAATACAAACGTTGTTACGGTTACACGTACCTTGTTTTAGCGCGGAATTTAAACAGAAAAATGAGATGATTCGCTCCGGCGTGCAGATGACTCAGGCCGCAATAGCATAAGGTTGAATCTCGCCGGAAAGATAGAGATTGCGGGCCTTTGCGCGACTCATCTTGCCAGAACTCGTACGCGGCAGTGTTCGCGGCGGTACCAATTCGACGACGCAGTTCATCCCGGTGACGGAACGCACCTTGTCGCGAATTTGGTCACGCAGCTTGGCGCGCTCCACTTCGTCGGTTGTACGGCATTGCACAAGCACCGCTGGCGTTTCTTCCCCGCCCGGCGTTGTGACCGAAAATGCAGCGATGTCGCCTGCTTTGAATCCTGGCAATTGCTCTACCGCCCATTCGATGTCCTGCGGCCAATGGTTTTTGCCATTGATGATGATCATGTCCTTGGCGCGGCCAACGATGTAGATATAGCCGTTCGACAGATAGCCCATGTCGCCGGTATCGAGCCAACCATCTACCAGACAGGCGTCGGTCGATTCCTTGTCGCGGAAATATTCCTTCATCAACGACGGGCCAGTGCACCAGACCTTGCCAATTGTTCTGTCGGCAAGCGGCTCGCGGCTTTCGTCGCGTATTTCAATGGTCATGTCCTTCACCGCGCGGCCGCAATTGACGATCGCACGATAACGAACCGGTCGGTCAGGCGCGCCGGGATGACCAGTCAGTTCAGTCTCTTCGACCAGCTCCACCTGAATGCCTTCGCCCGGGGGCATGATTGAAACAGCAAGGGTGGTCTCCGCAAGACCGTAGCTTGGCAGGAAAGACGAAGCCTTAAAACCGGCATCACCGAAGGCGTCTACAAATGCCTGCATCACATCCGGGCGGATCATGTCGGCGCCATTGCCCGCGAGCCGCCACTTGGACAGGTCGAAACGGTCATTCACATGGCTCTGGCTGGAAATCCGCCGCGCGCAAATATCATAGCCGAATGTCGGAGAATAGCTGATGACTGTGCCATCGGCGGCGCTAATCACATCAAGCCATGCCAAGGGGCGGCGCGCAAAATCTTCGGTTTTCATGTAGTCGGTCGAAACCTGGTTGGCGACTGGCGACAAAAAGCAACCGACGAGGCCCATGTCATGATACCATGGCAACCATGACACGCAGCGATCGCTCTCGGTCACTTCCATGCCATGCGAGTGTGCCGACAGATTATTCAGCAAGGCCTTGTGCGTCACCGCGACACCATGCGGGAAACGGGTAGATCCGCTGGAATATTGCAGATAGCAGATTTCGTCAGTGTTCGCCAAAGGCAGTTCGGTTTTCAATGCAATCCGGTCACTGAAGCTTTCCCAGTCAAGTCCTTCAACGCCGCAAGCCAGCGCAGCGTCATTCGCCATGTCGGCAAGCTCAGCAGGGAAGAACAGTATTTTGGGATCACAGCTTTTCAACTGGACCGACAATTGGTCGACATAGCTTTCTTTGCCGCCGAACGAAGTCGGCAACGGCAAGGGCACTGGCCAAGCACCAGCATAGACACAGCCAAAAAACAATGCTGCGAAATCCGCGCCAGTTTCAGCCACCAACGCCACGCGGTCATCCTTACAGATGCCATGGCTGATCAAGCGATACGCCATTTTCAGCGCGTCTTCGCGCATTTCGCTATAAGGATAAGGGCGTGCCAATTGGCCGCGCATATCATGAAAGTTTAACCCGCGTTTGCCCAAAGCCGCATAATCAAGCGCAGCGCCGAGCGTTTCAAAGTCGGAAAAGCGGCGTTGCAAGCTGTCCTGCGTTGGCGTGGATGCGAGTGCGCTCATAATTTTTCCCATAGCATGTTCGGGCGTCCGCCCGTGTTATCTTTATTAACGTGTCTTAATAGACGAGGATAGCAGTTCAAATTTCGGCCCGACTGTGGCAAGAATAGGGCGTGAACAACCCCCGTCCTGCCAAAAAGCCCGCTCCACCACTGAATGAAGAACGGATGCGCCAGTTGGCGCTGCATTATGTGGGCAAATATGCAACCACGCAGGCGAAATTAGCGGGCTATTTAGCACGAAAAATGCGCGAACGCGGCTGGGATGATGAACGCCCCGCGGACATTGCGGGACTGACTGAGCAATTCGCGGCGCTCGGTTATATCAACGACGCGCAATTTGCCGAGGCGCGGAGCCGGTCCTTTGTTCGCAGAGGTTTTGGCGAACGGCGGCTGAACGAGGATTTGCGCGCCAGCGGCATAGGCGATGCAGATGCCATCAATGCCAAGGCCCATATGGAAGAAAGTATTTTCAGCGCTGCCGAAAACTTTGCCCGGCGCAAACGATGCGGACCCTTTGCACAAGACCCCGCTCCGCTGGAAAAAAGGCAAAAGCAGCTCAACGCCTTTTTGCGCGCAGGACACAGCTTTGATTTGGCAAAACGGTTTGTTTACGCGGAACCTGGGGACGAGATCAGCGAAGATTGAATTCAGTCGTAAACGCGATCCGCGGTCGCCACAGCATCAGAAGCCCGAAGCGCAGAGATGATACGCATCAAGTGCTGCAGATCATGAACTTCCAGGTCCACCTCAAACGTATGGAACTCGACATCGCGTGCGGTCATCCTCAGATTGATGATATTGGCCTTGTGATAGCCGAAGATCCCGGCAATCTCGCCCAATGTGCCTGGCCGGTTGTGGATGATGACGCGCAGTCGCGCCGACGCGCCTTCACTGCCTTGCCCCCAGCTCAAATCAACCCAGTCGGCGTCGGTGCCGTTCGCCAATCGGTCGCACTCAATAGTGTGGACCTCCACTGGCTGCCCAGCTTGTCGCAGTCCGACAATCCGGTCGCCAGGGATTGGGTGGCAGCACTCGCCAAGATGGTAGCCAACGCCAGGTGTCAGACCACGGATGGAAATTGCGCTCTCTTGCCCCGGAAAATCAAAGGCGACGCCATCAGCATCAAATCCCGGAACGAGTGCTTCCATTAATGCACGGTCGTTGATTTTGCCGCCCCCAATGCGGTGCATCAGCTCATCTTCATCTTCAAGTTTCAACCGCGTCACCGCCGCCGTAAGCGCCTTTTTACCAATCTTGCCAGGCATCCGCGCGGCAATTTCTTCATAAAGCTTGCGGCCAATCGCAATCAGCTCGTCGCGTTCGCGGTGCCGGACATGGCGGCGGATTGCGGCACGTGCCTTGCCAGTGGTCACGAAATTCATCCAAGTTTGTTGCGGTTCTTGCGCCTTTGACTTCAGGATTTCGACCATGTCGCCATTGTGCAATTGGGTGCGAAGCGGCACGTGGCGGCCATTTACCTTTGCGCCCACGGTCTTGTCGCCCAAGTCCGTGTGCACCGCATACGCGAAATCAACGACGGTTGATCCCTTGGGCAACTGATGGAGCGCGCCCTTGGGTGTGAACGCGAAGATGCGGTCCTGATACATCGCCATGCGGGTGTTTTCGAGTATGTCTTCGGGGTCTTGGCTGGTCTCCAGAATTTCAATCAGATCGCGCAGCCAGCCCGCCTGCCCATCGGGCTTATCATCTTGCTTATATGCCCAGTGCGCGGCAAAACCATGCTCTGAACTGCGGTGCATGTCGGCGCTTCTGATCTGCACCTCCACCCGCATATTTTTGGCAAACATAATTGTGGTGTGGATCGACCTATATCCGTTGCGCTTTGGCGTGGAGATAAAGTCCTTAAACCGCCCTGGCACCATCTGCCAGCGGCGGTGCAGCACGCCCAAGGCGCGGTAGCAATCTTCGGTCGTTTCAGTGATGACCCGGAAAGCGTTGATGTCAGTCAATTGTTCAAACGCGACATGGCGTTCCTGCATCTTTTTCCAGATGGAATAGGGATGCTTTTCACGGCCCGAAATTTTGATTTTCAGCCCAGCCTGTTCCATTTCCCAAGCGATGGTCTGGTTGATCTGGTCAATCTCGACATCGGCTTTTTCGCGGATCTGTTTCAGGCGGCCCGTTATCGTCTGATAGGCCTCAGGCTCCAATTGTTCAAAGGCGAGCAACTGCATTTCGCGCATATATTCATACATGCCAATCCGCTCAGCCAGCGGTGCATAAATATCCATCGTTTCCTTGGCGATGCGGCGGCGCTTTTCCGGACTTTTTATAAAATGCAGCGTCCGCATATTGTGCAACCGGTCCGCCAGCTTGACCAACAACACGCGGATATCGTCCGAGATTGCGAGCAGGAATTTGCGCAGATTTTCCGCCGCGCGCTCGTCCTCTGTTTGCGCCTCTATCTTCGACAGCTTGGTAACGCCATCGACCAGCCGCGCGACCTCGGGTCCAAAGCGGCTTTCGACATCTTCAATGGAGGTCAGCGTATCTTCCACTGTATCGTGCAACAATGCCGTGATGATTGTGTCCTCATCCATTTTGAGGTCAGTCATAAGACCAGCGACTTCAACAGGATGGCTAAAATAGGGGTCACCTGATGCCCGCTTTTGCGCGCCATGCATTTGAACCGTGAACACATATGCGCGGTTGAGCCGATCTTCATCGACATCAGGTGCATATGCCCGCACCCGCTCAACCAGTTCATATTGCCGCATCATATCTCCAAGTTGGGTCTTTTACGCTGCGATGCAACAGGAAAATGGATTTGCGTTGGGATAGTTTGAAATAACGACCAGCAGCGCTTGAAACTTAGCTGGGTTGCAACAAAAAATGCGCCGGAAGGTAGACCCTCCGGCGCAGTTTGATTTTGGCTCCTGAGACTGCATATCATATGCAGCAAGGGGGGGTGGGAGAGCGGAGCCGAAAATTCGGTGGCCGCTTTAGTTCTTTGCGATGGCCTTGGCATTTTTACCGTTGCAGGCTGCAACTTCTTCAGCGGTGAACACGCGCTCGCCAGCGGTGAAAGCCGCAACTTCGCCAAATTCGCGCGCAATGCTGATGCACATATTCTTAGGTGCAGTCGAAGCCATTGGAGCGCGGCAGGCGGTGCCTTCGCATTTAACATACACGCTGCGCAGAAGTTCAGGCTTTGCAGTGGTCGGCGCTGACAGTTCAACTTTGTAATAGCTGCCGTTGGTCGCGGCATGTGCTTGCGGCGCTACAAACAGAAGCGTTGCGCTTAAAACAGAGGCGGCAGCAAGGGCACCCATACGGGCGGAGATTTGGGAGAGGGTCATCATGTTTTCCTTTAGCTTTGCTAAACAACCAAAATGCGTGCGGGAACTTTGGCGCCTCGCCAGCATTTCGTGCTTCTGGTAAATCAGTTGCGAATCAGTACTTATTATTTTAAGTTTCCTTTTGCAACTTATAATTGCTTCGTAGGTTGATTATTTTGGAAGAGGGTCGCAATATGTGACCGAGAGGATGTGAGATGGGCGAATTGCGCGAACCGCTACAGGAACTGGCAGAATGCGGCCTTCCAACGGCACTGGAAGCAATGGGTGAACGCTGGTCATTTATGATTTTGCGCGCAGCGTTTAATGGCGTCCGCCATTTTGAGGAGTTTTTGTCCGAAATCAGCATTGCGCGCAACATCTTGGCCAACCGCCTGACCCGACTTACAGAAAGCGGGATATTGCACCGCACCCCCTGCCCCGATGATCGGCGCAAGGTTGAATATCGGCTCACTGAAAAAGGGCTCGATTTGCTGCCCACGATGATTGCGTTACGCCAATGGGGCGAAAAATGGGGCACGGGCGTCTTGTCCAACCCCGTTTTGGTCGATGACCGGGATCGGCAGCCAATCCTGCCTGTAACTATCCGAAGCCACGACGAAAGAGTCCTTGGTCACATGGATCTTTGTTGGATGAATTCAGTGGATATTACGCCGATCAGCGCCGACACCCATGACGATATCGATGATCGGGTTCGGAAATTGAGCGCAATTTAATTTGCGCTATTGACACAATGTAAAGCAGTCATTGAATTTTTGTTGCGAATCTGTTACACTGCGCTTCGACAGGCCAAAAATGGTCGAAAACTGTGCGCCCAAACGGGGTAGATGCAGATTTATGATGTAAGGGACGAACGTTGAAGTTTTGGGACGACGATTTGTTGTCTGAAAAGCTATTCTCCCGAATAATAAGAAAGGTCGTAATATGACGTCCAACGCGGCGATGTTTGATGTAGGCGATTATGTGGTTTATCCCAAGCACGGGGTCGGACGCGTGATTGAACTTCAGGACTCCGAAATCGCAGGGATGCAGCTTCAGCTTTATGTCCTGCGCTTTGAAAAAGAAAAAATGACGCTCCGCGTGCCTTTTAACAAGGCCGAAGGCGTCGGCATGCGCAAACTGTCCAGCGACAAGACGCTCAAGGAAGCGATGCACACATTGACTGGCAAGCCCAAGGTTAAGCGCACCATGTGGTCACGCCGGGCGCAGGAATATGAAGCGAAAATTAACTCGGGCGACCTCGTGTCGATTGCCGAAGTAACGCGCGATCTGTTCCGTCCCGACGATCAGCCCGAGCAAAGCTATTCCGAGCGTCAGATTTTCGAAGCGGCGTCGAGCCGTTTGGCCC
>JAZKGS010000107.1:0-7364 GCA_040385805.1 Pseudomonadota bacterium
CCATGCTGGTTCGGGACATGGCGATGACGTGGTCAATCCCTTCTACAGTTATGGCCAGTTCATTTTGCTCGGTGCGCTCAACAAATCCTTTCGCTTTTAGATACCAAGCGTGGAATTCGAAAATTTCGTCCGAACAGTTTAAATATTCTTGTATGTAAAACGCGAGAACTCCCGGATTTTGCGCGTTTTCCCGTCTTTTCTTATACAATTTCATGAGAATTTTTTCATGCGCTTCAGCGTCGGTGAGCGCAGCTTGCTCTTCGATCCGCACATCGTCGAACATGACCGAAGCGACGTCATCAGCGGGTATATTTTCGTTGTACAGAATGTCATATTCCGCGCGAACCGAAGCATCGCGTAAAAGCCTGTACGCCTGAACGACAGTGTTGAATTTATCAACGTCTGCGGTTTCCATATGATCTGGATGATAAGCCTTCGCTAATCTTCGATAGGCAGCTTCAAGGTTTTTGGCGTCACAATCCGGTTTAACCTCCAGTATGCGATAATAATCAACAAATTGGTGATCGGCGGTCATATTAAAATTGCCCTAGTTTAAAGCCTATTTTCGCGACCGCTGTTGTAATATTTGGCCACTTCATGCCGCGCTAAAGTTAAATTGACAAGTAGGCTGCGAATTTATTCGCCAAGAAGAAAAATCGTGTTTTCCATCGCCAAAAAATCGTCGATCATGTTCTGACCATATGAATCGACCTTTGCAACAAGGCTTGCTGCCTGAGCGATAATATGACACCCGCCAAGCAAGATTTTGTTTTTTGGGGGATAATCGTGAAAATTTTGCGCACGCCGGATTTGGCGTTTGAAGGTTTGGCGGACTATCCGTTCGCGCCACATTATCTGGACGTGACGGATGGGCAGTCAGGGCCGAATCTGCGTGTGCATTATATCGATGAAGGGCCGCGTGATGCGCCGGTTGTATTGATGATGCATGGAGAGCCAAGCTGGTCCTATCTTTATCGCAAAATGATCGGGCCAGTCGTGGCGGCGGGTTTTCGCGTGGTTGCGCCGGATTTGATTGGCTTTGGAAAATCGGACAAGCCAGCGGCGCAAAGCGACTACAGCTATGCCCGTCATGTGGCGTGGATGCGCGATTGGGTCGAGCAACTTGGCCTGCAAAATGTCACTTTGGCTTGTCAGGATTGGGGGTCGTTGGTCGGGCTTCGACTTGTTGCAGAAATGCCGGACCGTTTTGCTGGCGTCGCCCTATCGAATGGCGGCTTGCCCGAGGGCGGGGAAGCCCCGCGCGCATTTGCCATTTGGCGTGCTTTTTCCAAATGGAGCCCCGTATTTCCGATTGGCAAAATTGTGAGCGCAGGAACAAAGCGCGGGCTGACGCCTGAAGAGATTGCGGCTTATGATGCGCCGTTTCCGGATTCATCCTTCAAGGCAGGCGCGCGGATTTTTCCAAGCTTTGTGCCCTTTGGTGACAATGTCGCGCTGCCCGATCAGAAACGTGCGTGGGCAGTTTTCGATAAGTGGGAAAAACCGTTCTTGTGCTGCTTTTCAGATCAAGATCGCATAACACGTGGCGGGGAAAACCGGTTTATCGGCCGCGTTCCGGGCACAAAGGGTCAAAAACACCGCAGCCTGCATGGCGGACATTTCATTCAGGAAGATGACCCGGACGGCTTTGTTGCCTGTATATTAGAAGTTGCGCGCGCCGGATGATCGCCGCGAGCTTCATGCCGAGCCACGTTTTAAGAGTTTGACCGGGACAGGTGCGATGCTGGGCGTTTCGCCTTTCAACACCGCGATGAGCGCCTCGACCAGCATCTCGCCTGCTTGAACATAATCCTGTTCAATCGTCGTGAGAGGGGGCTGCGCATATGCGCCTGTTGCGATACCGTCAAAGCCGATAACGCGCACGTCTTTGCCAACGGCGACATTGTGTTCATCAAGTGCGCGCATTGCGCCTAAAGCGATAAAGTCATTGGCACAGAACAGACCATCAAAGTTGACCTTGTCACGGATAAGGCCTTTGACGGATGCATAGCCCTGATCCTCGCGCACGGCATTTTCAGGAAGCGGCGGGCAAATGGGCTTCATACCCTTGTCCGCCATTTCAGCCATATAGGTTGTCAGACGGTCCTGAAATTGGGGCTGTTCGCTGTTGGTGGGGCCGATATAGGCGATATGCTTGCAACCGCTTTGCAACAAATGGTCAATCGCCAGCCGCGCGCCTTGAACATTGTCGCTCTTGATCGAAATCAGGTCTTCTTTACTTGCGCCCCAGCAAATCATCGGCGTTTTGTGCCGGGCATATTCGCCAAAAAACTGCCAGCCTTCGACATTTTGTCCGCTGCCGATGACGATCAGGCCATCTGCCTGCCGACTGCCGGTGTAGTTAGCAAAGAAGTTGGCAGGGGAATCCTGAAACGAGATGATGAGATTATAGCCGCGTTCTGACGCAGATGCCGCGATGCAACCCAGCAGCGATAAATAAAACGGGTTTATGTTCGCCTTATTCTCGCCCTGGCGACATAGAATGACGAGTGCGATGGAATAAGTTTGCTGCGTGCGCAGGCGAAGCGCGTTGTGGTCGACGGAATAATTGAGTTCCTTGGCCAAGGCCACGATCCGCGCCCGCGTGCCTTCATTGACTTTCTTGTCACCTCGCAAGGCGCGCGATACCGTGGGCTGTGACACCCCAAGCATCGCCGCAATTTGATGCGCAGTAATCCGCCCCTCTTTACCCATAGAACGCCGTTAGCACCGGCGCGCCATCAAGTCACGCGGCGAGGGCAGTTTCGGGCGCAACAAACTCTAGATCGAGGCTTTCTGCAACGGCTTGGCTGGTCACCTTGCCCTGATGCACGTTCAAGCCGGCCAATAACCCGCGACCGGTTTCCGTGCTACTCTCAAGTGCCGCAACGCCCTTGTTTGCCAATGCGAGGCCATAAGGCAAAGTCGCGTTGTTAAGCGCCGCTGCGCTGGTCTGCGGGACGGCGCCCGGCATGTTAGCGACGCAATAATGGATGATGCCGTCGACGACATAGGTCGGCTCTGCATGCGTGGTGGGGCGTGAGGTTTCAAAGCAGCCCCCCTGGTCGATAGCCACATCAACGAGCACGGAACCGGGCTTCATCCGTTTTAACATTTCGCGGGTGACCAGGCGTGGTGCGCTTGCACCCGGAATAAGCACTGCGCCGATGACAGCGTCGGCGATGCTGATTTCATGGTCGATGGTTTCAAGCGTCGAATAACGTGTGCGCACCCGTCCGTTGAACATCTCGTCCAACTGGCGAAGGCGCGGGATAGAACGGTCAACGATAGTAACCTCAGCGCCAAGGCCAACGGCCATTCGCGCCGCATGCGTTCCTACTACACCGCCGCCAAGCACGGTTACTCGGCCAGCAGGTACGCCGGGTACGCCGCCCAGCAATATGCCTGCGCCACCTTCGCTGCGCCGCATGGCTTCACCCGCTGCTTCAATGGCAAGGCGGCCAGCGACTTCGCTCATCGGGGCCAAAAGGGGCAGGGTGCCGCGGTCATCGGTGACCGTTTCATAGGCAATGGCGGTGCAACCGCTCGCGATCAGGCCCTTTGCCTGTTCGGGGTCGGGCGCAAGGTGGAGATATGTAAAGAGCAATTGGCCGGGGCGAAGCTGCACCCATTCGCTTGGCTGAGGCTCCTTCACCTTAACGATCATGTCGCAACCAGCGAAAATTTCTTCTGCCGTTGCGGCGATTTCGGCGCCCGCGCTGCGATAGGCTTCGTCGCTGGCCATGATGCCCGCGCCCGCGCCTGTTTGCACAACCACTTGATGACCAGCGGCGACATATTCGCGCACGGCACCGGGTGTCAGCCCGACGCGATATTCATGAACTTTGATTTCGCTAGGGACGCCGACACGCATGCTTTTTGCTCCTGATATTCTGTTTGTCGCAGGATAGCATTCTAGTGATGGCGAAAATCCGCAAAGATTCGACATATTTGAAGCATAGGCGCATATATTCCTCGAAATTTTAACGTTGGACGTAAATATTATGCAACTTGATCGTGCAGACCGTAAATTATTGGGTGCATTGGTGGCAAATGGCCGCGCGACTCAAATGGAGCTTGGTGAAGCGGCTGGCCTTTCGCCAAGTGCTGCTGCCCGTCGTCAAAAAGCACTGGAGGATGAAGGCATCTTGCGTGGGTATCGCGCGGATGTGAACTTGCGGAAACTGGGGCTTTCGGCCACGGTTATGGTAACGATTACGCTTGATAGCCAAAGCGAAGAGGCGATGGCCGCGTTTGAGTCAGCGGTAGTGAACAGCCCCTCGACCATCCGCTGCCACCTGATGAGCGGGCGGAATGATTATCTGCTGGTCGTGCGCGCTGCATCAATTGAGGATTATGAAATCATCCACCGTCAAGAGATTGCCCGCTTGCCACGGGTCGCACGGATAGAAACTGCATTTGCACTGCGAGAGGTTGTGAACCGGGCGGTTCCCCCACGATTGTTTGATAGATAACTGTTCCAAGACGAGACGGTAGCGATCGGTAAAAAGCTCAGGCGGAACTTGTTGGGCTCAAATCTGTTTGATTTTCCAGAAATGGAGACACGAAATGGGAAGAACAGTTGGAATCAGCATCGGCGCACTCATATTGCTCGTGGTGATCGTCGCAATTTTATTCTGATCGGGACAGCCCGCCGGGCTGTTCAACTTGTGCGAAGCTAATCCTGCGCTGCCCTCAAGGGGCTAGCTTCGCACAACATGCACAGCGTGTCGTTCGTTGACTGATAAAACTTAAGTGCAATTTTTGAGTGATCCTGCTCAAATCGCGAAGCTGATTAATTGTGCAAGGCTTGTCTTTCGCAACTGCGAACAGGCACCGATGCGACCCGGCCTACTGTGGTAGGGAACGTCGTTTCAAACGCCGATCTGCGTTCATTTTAAAACAATATCCCTTTTTCAAGCACATGTTCGGACCCAGGAGCACTGTGACCATTTTGTCACATTTGCTAAAAAGGACAACGACATTGACACAATATTGCTTGATTGACGTACACTTTGATGTTTGTGTGCAGCTGCACAATAAAGCGCAGTCAAAATATAGATAAGCTGCGCGGGCAATTAGATCGAGTGGGAAGAGAACAGTATCTGTCGACGTGGGCGCATGGCGCAAACGTTCGGCATCGGTTCTATTGTACCTAAGAAGGGGTAAGATTATGCGTAATTCTATATTGAAGCTGGCAAGCATGACTGTCGCGATGAGCGCAATTGCGGTTTCGGCGCCTGCTTTCGCACAAGACGAAGCGGCTGAAGAGGCGGCTGGCCCAATCACATTGTCCGGCGGCGTTGCTGTTGTATCCGACTATCGTTTCCGCGGCGTTTCGCTTTCCGACAAGGATTTTGCGGTTCAGCCTTATTTGACCGTCAAACATGAGTCTGGATTATATGCCGGCGTGTGGGCTTCAAACCTTGCCGAGAATGCCGGCGATGATCTTGAGGTTGATCTTTATGCAGGCTTTGCTGGCGGAGATGTCATCACCTATGACATCGGCGCGACATATTATGTGTACCCCGGCGTATCGGCCTTTAATTATATCGAGTTTACCGGCAAGACTGGCACCACGATAGGCCCGGCAACAGTTGGCCTGCAATTGAGCTACGTGCCTAGCCAGGACAATACCGGCAACAGCGACAATATCTATTTTGGCACTAATGCGACGGTTGCTATACCGAACACGCCAGTTTCGATCGTCGGTTCAATGGGTATCGAAGATGGCGCATTTACCGCAGGCGATGAAAAGGTGGATTGGTCGCTTGGTGTGACCGCCGCAGTCGCTGGCTTCACGCTTGGTGCGTCTTATGTGGACACCAACCGCCAGTCGGTATTTGCTTTCAAAGATAGCTCGGCAGGCGTTGTGTTTTCGATAAGCTACGGCTTCTGATAATCTGCTGATCATCATGGCCCACAAAAATGCGGGCCTGCACATAACAGACTCATGCCGGGCTTGACCTTTCAAGTCCGGCATGCGCTTATCAGGCCTACAAAAAACTGGTGATAAACAATGTCCGTCAATCTTGCGAATTGGATCGCTGAGCACAAAATCGATGAGGTTGAGTGCATTGTGCCTGACATTAACGGCGTCCAGCGAGGCAAAGTTTTGCCTGCCAAAAAATTCCTGTCCTCCGTTCGCGACAAATCGTTGCGCATCCCTGGCAGTGTTTTTATCTGCACGATCGATGGCCATTATCCAGAAGACATTGCGGATATCTGGGACAAGGATCCGGACAAAATCCTGATCGCCGACCCTGACACAATTTGCGTTGCGCCGGGTTTTAAATCGCCAACTGCCTTCGTCATCGCCGATGTGTTGCATGGCGATGGGACTGAGGTCGAGATCGCGCCACGCACGATACTGAAAAAAGTATTGAACATGTATGCGGAGCGCGGGTGGAAGCCGATTATGGCGCCTGAGGTGGAATTTTATCTCGTCAGCCAGAATGTCGACCCTGATTTTCCGTTGATGCCGCCAACCGGATCAAGCGGCCGGGCGGAGACCGCAAGCCAGCCTTATGGGTTGGAGGCGATGAACGAATATGAAGATATCATCGACCACATTTATGATGACTGCGAGTTGATGGGGCTGGATATCGATACGATGATCCATGAAATGGGTGCCGCGCAGCTGGAGGTGAACTTCATCCATGGCGATCCGCTGAAATTGGCTGACCAAGTGTTCCTGTTTAAGCGCACCGTGCGGGCTGTAGCCAAACAGCATGGCGTTTACGCAACCTTCATGGCGAACCCGATGGCCGGGCAACCGGGCAGTGCGATGCATATTCACCAATCAGTCGTTGATGCTGAAACCGGCCGCAACCTGTTCTCCAACGCCAATGGCCGCGATAGCGCGCTGTTCCGAAGTTACATTGCAGGATTGGTCAAATTCATGCCGCAAGTGTCGCCATTGTGGGCGCCGAACGTCAACAGCTTTCGCCGGATGCGTCCAGACAGCGCCGCGCCAATCAACGTCCAATGGGGCGAGGACAACCGAAGCTGCGGTTTCCGCGTACCCATTTCGGACAAAGCCAACCGCCGTGTCGAAAACCGTTTGCCGGGGGCGGATTCCAACCCCTATCTCGCGATGGCCGCCTCTTTGGTCTGCGGATATATCGGCATGGTTGAACGGATGATCCCTGCCAAGGCCATCACCGGAAGCGCCTACAACCGCGCGCGCACATTGCCTCGCACACTGGAGGCGGCGTTGGACCGGTTCAGCGCCTGCAAGCCTGTGCGCAACCTGCTTGGCGAAGAGTTCTTCGACATCTTCTACGCGGTCAAGGACTATGAATTGTTCAATTACCAGTCCGTTGTCTCAAGCTGGGAGCGTGAGCATTTGTTGCTGAGGGTGT
>JAZKGS010000107.1:7464-9404 GCA_040385805.1 Pseudomonadota bacterium
TTGAACTATTTCCGGCTGAGCGCTGATAAACGCCTGATCTTTGGCGGCGGGGAGAAATACGTCCAACACCCGCCCAGCGACATCGCGGCCTTTGTTCGTAAGCACATGGTGCAAGTCTTTCCGTCGCTCGCGCACACGCCAATCGATTTTGCCTGGGGCGGGGCGGTAGGGGTCACTATGAACCGCCTGCCGCAGGTTGGCCGCAAGGGGAATGTTTTTTATGCCCACGGCTTTTCTGGCCACGGCGCGCTTGTAACCACGCTCACGGGGGAATTGATGGCTGAGGCTGTGGTCGGCACGATGTCGCGTTTCGATATCTTTGCCAGCCTGCCGCATAGCCGCTTTCCCGGCGGGAAATGGCTTGCGCGGCCATTGGCGACGCTTGGACTGCTTTACTACGCAATGCGGGACCGGCTGTGATTGACCGGCAAGCCATGCGTGAAATGCGCGACCGCGAAGTTGCGCGCTTCATTGCCGCGAACCCCAAATCCAAAGCGGATGCAGTAAGCGCTCAGGGATGGTTTCAGGGCGTGCCTTTCCATTGGATGCTGGATTGGTCCACTCCGTTCCCGATCGTCGCTCAGCAGGCTTCTGGGGCGACCCTGACGAGTATTGACGGGCAGGTGTTCGATGACTTCTGCTTGGGCGATACTGCAAGCATGTTTGGTCACTCGCCAGAACCGCTTGCCAAAGCTATCGCTGAACAAGCGAGGCAGGGATTAAGCTATATGCTGCCCACCGCCAAGGGTGCAGAACTCGGCGCGATGCTCGCCGAGATGTTCGGATTGCCGAAATGGCAAGTAACGACGACGGCTAGCGAAGCGAACCGCGCAGTCATCCGCTGGTGCCGCGGCATGACAGGCCGCGACAAGATTTTGATCTTCAACGGCTGTTATCATGGCGCGGTGGACGACGTGTTTGTCGACTTGCGCGATGGGCAGGCGGTTAACCGCCCAAGCCTGATCGGACAAGTGCAGGACTTGCTGCCCACGACCGTGGTAATCGAGTTTAACGATGTCGATGCGCTTGCCTCTGCCTTGCGTGGTAGACAGATTGCCTGCGTTCTGGCCGAACCGTTGATGACCAATATTGGCATGGTACGCGATGCGGCGGGTTTCCTGACAGAATTGCGAAAGCTGTGTGATGAGACTGGCACGATCTTGGTGCTCGATGAAACGCACACCATTTCCTCCGGCTATGGTGGGCATAGCAACACGCACGGCCCAAAGCCCGACATAATGGTGGTCGGCAAATCCATCGGCGGCGGCGTTCCATGTGCAGTCTATGGCTTTACCGCCGAGATTGCCGAACGGATGGCTGCGCTGAACAATGCTCGACCGGCCGGACATAGCGGTATCGGCACGACATTATCGGCCAATGCGCTGGCGATTACCGCGATGCACGCGATGTTGGGACAGGTGATCACGCGTAAGGCTTATGACCATATGCTGGCCATTACGGACAGGCTGGTGCAGCAATTGAACGCGGTGATTGCGCCGCATCGGCAGGATTGGCATGTCAGTCATGTGGGTGCGCGCGTTGAGCTGGTCTGTTCTGCCGTCCCGCCACGCAATGGAAGTGAGGCGCGGGCGGCGATAGACCATGAACTGGAAAGTATGATCCATCTTTATCTCGCCAATCGCGGCATTTTGCTCGCGCCGTTTCACAACATGATGCTGGTCAGCCCAGTGACTCAAGCGGCGCAAGTCGACCGCCTCGCTGCAGAGTTGAACAATGCGCTGACTGAGCTACAAGCATCTGAAATTTCGAGCGGACGAAAGTGAAATCATGACAATCAAGCGCGCAAAATCATCAGCGATCATCGCACCACGCAGCGAGGCCGAGGCGTTTTTTGCAGCAAATCCCGACATTGATTCCGTCGAAATGATCTACACTGACTTCGGCGGCGTCCCCCGTGGCAAGCGCTTGCGCCAGCATGA
>JAZKGS010000107.1:9504-12239 GCA_040385805.1 Pseudomonadota bacterium
CTTGACTCCCGGCATGTGCTTGGTCTTGTCGTGGACCGCTTCGCCGAAATGGGCCTGACGCCCGCCTTGGCCGTGGAACTGGAGTTTTACCTACTTGATCCAAAGCGTGCGCGCGATGGTTCCATTCGGCCCGCGCGGCCGGAATATAGCGGCGAGACCCCGCAGATGGTTGAGGTATATGGCCTGCGCGAACTCGATGATTTCCGGCCTTTCTTCGACGAATTATACGAGGCATGCGACATTCAGGGCCTACCGCTTGAGTCCGCTATCTCCGAATTTGCGCCCGGCCAGTGTGAACTGACCTTGCGCTACAAGCCCGATGTTCTGCGCGCGTGCGATGACGCCATCATGTATAAGCGTGTTGTTAAAGCAGTCGCGCAGGCCCACGGGCTTGAGGCAACGTTCATGGCAAAGCCGTTCTCGGAGCAAGCAGGTTCCGGCATGCATATTCATGTGTCGATGAACGATAGCGACGGGAAAAACCTGTTCGCCTCGGACGATCCCGAAGGAACGCCGATGTTGCGCCATGCCATTGGCGGGATGATCCAAAGTGTGGGCGATTGCTTCGCGCTGTTTGCGCCGCATGCCAACAGCTACCGCCGGTTCAAGGCAAACAGCTACGCGCCGGTTGCACCTACCTGGGGCGTGAACAACCGCACGGTGTCTTTCCGCATCCCTGCTGGCCCGTCATCAAGCCGTCATGTCGAACATCGCGCCTGCGGTGCCGACGCCAACCCTTATCTTGCGGTCGCCGGCGTGTTGTCGGGAATCCATCATGGCATCACGAACCAGATCGACCCTGGCCCAGCCGTCGTTGGCAATGGTTATGATCGTGACGGGTCAGCCGATGACAAGCCGCCAAGCAACTGGTTCGCTGCTGTCGACCGTTTTCATGGTTCCAAATTGCTGCGCGACTATCTTGGAGACCGTTTCGTTGACATGTTTACCATCGTAAAGCGCGTCGAGCAGGACCGCTATTTCGGCCAAGTGCCAAGCATTGATTACGACTGGTATTTGCGAAACGCTTAAGCTTGGACGGGGAACCGCGCCAAAATATTTTCAAGCACTGCAGGGTTCAGCAAAGTGCTGAATTCGCAGCCGACGATAGTGCCATCGTTCCACACGATCTTGGCTTGAAGTGCCGTAAGCCCGGGCAAAGTAAGCCAAACCCGTGTCCCCGCTGCCATGCCGGTCAGTGCTTCGCATGCCACGCCTGAGAGTGACAGATCGCGCACGATCACGGAAAATCCAGGTGAACCAGACGGGCGCATGATGGCTGGAATTTTTAGGCGCACGCGCGGTGCACTGCGGTCTTCCTGCGCTGCGTCTTCGTAGCGTATGTATGACATGGTCGTAGATGATGCGTTATTCATGACCGTTGTATCCTGCAAGGTTGCCCCTGGCTAACCAACCACAGTGAATTAAATGCTTCGCATCAGGGTTAATAGCGCATTTACTGCATTATCTTGCCGCTCTTGCATTTTGCCAAGGTCGCGGCCATATGCGGCGTGGGAGTCGGATGGACGTGGCACTCGCCAACCTGGTCAGATCCTGACGGAAGCAGCCACAACGAATTCGCTGCGGGTCATTCGGCTCCTACTTTTCCCCGTATTTCGGGTGGCAAGACTTCGACAAAGGTCGGTGACCAATCTAATATGATGACAATGCCCGACTCCGATGCCCAAGAACGCGCGATGCGCGACCCGGATATGCCCGATGATGCATTGGGGCTGGGATTGGATTTGCCGCCGCCAATTGCCAAGCCAGCAGCACAACCATCAGCACCAGCAGGAGGCGCGGCCTATCGCGTTTTGGCGCGCAAATACCGGCCGCAGACCTTTGCCGAACTAATCGGGCAAGATGCCATGGTGCAGACACTCGGCAATGCCATTAAACGTGACCGATTGGCGCATGCGTTTCTGATGACTGGTGTGCGCGGGGTGGGCAAGACTTCTACCGCGCGTCTGATTGCCAAAGCGCTCAACTGCATCGGAATTGACGGGCAGGGCGGGCCAACCATTGACCCCTGTGGCACGTGCGAGCCATGCGTTGCCATCGCCGAAGGTCGGCATATCGACGTCATCGAAATGGATGCCGCAAGCCACACGGGCGTCGACGATGTGCGCGAGATTATTGAGGCTGTGCGCTACTCCGCTGTGTCTGCACGCTACAAAATCTACATCATCGACGAAGTGCACATGTTGTCGAAAAACGCGTTTAACGCATTGCTCAAGACGCTTGAAGAACCACCAGGCCATGTGAAATTCCTGTTCGCAACGACTGAAGTGAACAAGGTGCCGATTACCGTCTTGTCGCGCTGTCAGCGTTTCGACCTTAAGCGGATTTCGACCGAAAAGCTTTCGGCGCATTTTGCCGAAATTTCCGCGAAAGAAGCCGTTGAGGCTGAAGCCGAGGCACTGACCCTTATCGCGCAGGCCGCAGAAGGTTCAGTCCGCGATGGCCTGTCTATCCTCGACCAAGCTATTGCCCATGCCGATATGGAGGGTGACGGCAAGGTTACCGCTGCCCAAGTCCGCGATATGTTGGGCCTATCCGACCGTGGCGCAATTCGCCGTCTGTTCGGATTAATCCTCAAGGGCGACGCGCAGGCGATGCTGGCGGAGGCGAAGAACCAGTATAATTTGGGCGTTGAACCGCTGGCGATGTTTGCGGGGCTTTTGTCCGAAGTGCACAGGCTAACGCTTGCGAAAGTTGGCGCGCCGCGCGACGGCGCC
>JAZKGS010000107.1:12339-17935 GCA_040385805.1 Pseudomonadota bacterium
CCGCCAACGGCCACCGTTCAGACATTAATGCCAGCGAACTTCAATGCGCTTTTGGAACGCCTCGCGCGTGACGGCTTCGTCAGCCTTGAAATGACGATGCGCGATGTTGTGCGCCTCGTGGATTACGCGCCGCCTCTGCTTGCATACCAACTGGCGGGACCAGTCGCGCCGGGATTCGTGGCGGAACTCCGCGATGCCTTGGCCAAGGTAACGGGCACGCGCTGGGATGTTGAGGAACGCGCAGGCGAGGCGCAGCCAAGCTTGCTGGAGCAAGAGCAGGCAGCGGCGGAAGCCGATAAACGAATTATATTGGAGTCACCTTTGGTCAAAGCAGCTTTTGCCGCGTTTCCTGAGGCGGAGCTGCTCGACAGCGACGAGAATGATGTGAAATGGAGTAAGAGCGCATGAAAAGCATGGAAGAGATGATCAAGGCTGCGCAGGAAGCCGCCCAAAACATCCAGCAACAGATGGAGCAAGCCCAAGCGACGCTGGATACTATTCAGGTCGAGGGCGTTTCCGGTGGCGGGCTCGTCAGGGTACGTGCGACCGCAAAGGGCCGGATTTTAAACGTGGCGCTTGATGACAGCCTGATCGTACCTGCCGACAAGGGCATGTTGGAAGACCTTATTACAGCGGCATTCAATGATGCGCGCGATAAGGCCGATGCAGCCAGCAATGCCGAAATGGGCAAGATGTCCAGCGGTCTGCCGTTGCCTCCCGGTTTCAAACTACCGTTTTAATGCGCTCATGGCGTTAGTTGTCGTGTTCCAGGACGGTTTTCCCCAACAAAAATGTGTGCAACCGCTGCACATGCATTGAAAGCGTGCGCAAAGCGCTCATATTGAGGGGGAACAGGCGGGTTGCCGTTTTGGGTGACCGCCGATTGGAGTATCTATGGACTTGAACCTTCCATTATTGCCGTTGCGCGATATTGTTGTTTTCCCCGGCATGATTGTGCCGTTGTTTGTCGGTCGCGACAAATCGGTTGTCGCGCTTGAAAAGGCGATGGCCGCGAATAAAGAAATTTTTCTCGTAGCTCAGCTTGACCCTGCCGAGGATGATCCGGGCAAGGATGATTTGTACAATATCGGCGTGACTGCCTCGATCATGCAGTTGTTGAAGCTGCCCGATGGCACCGTCCGTGTGCTCGTCGAGGGCAAGCAGCGCGCCGAATTGCGCGATTTGCTTGAGCATGGCGACGATTATGTCGAAGCGACTGTCAGCCTCATCAAAGAAAAGAACGCCGAAGGCCCAGAGGCGACTGCGTTGATGCGGTCGGTGACAGAGCAGTTCGAGAATTATTCGAAGCTGAACAAGAAAATGCCAGCTGAGACCGCTGTGCAATTAACCGAAATCGACACGCCATCTGCGCTTGCGGATGCGGTTGCGGCGAATATTCAGTTGAAGGTGTCGGACAAGCAATCCTTGCTGGTCGAGGCCAACCCGCTTCGCCGGCTCGAAATGGCCTTTGCCTTCATGGAAGGTGAGCTTGGCGTTTTGCAGGTCGAGAAGAAAATCCGTGGCCGCGTGAAGCGCCAAATGGAGAAGACCCAGCGCGAATATTATCTGAATGAGCAGATGAAGGCCATTCAGCGCGAGCTTGGCAATGATGATGGCGAAGGCGGCGACGAAGTTGCCGAACTTCAGTCCAAGATCGACACGATGAAGCTGTCCAAGGAAGCAAAGGCGAAAGCCAATGCGGAATTGAAAAAGCTGCGCGGTATGGCGCCAATGTCGGCCGAAGCCACCGTTATCCGCAATTATCTCGATACCCTCTTGGGCATTCCATGGGGCAAAAAGTCGAAGCTGAAGCGTGATATCGCCAAGGCGCAAGAAGTTCTCGATGCTGACCATTTTGCCTTGGAAAAGGTCAAGGACCGGATCGTCGAATATCTTGCGGTACAAGCGCGGACGAACAAGCTGAAGGGACCGATCCTGTGTCTTGTTGGCCCTCCCGGCGTTGGCAAAACCTCGCTTGGCAAATCGATTGCCAAGGCGACTGGCCGTGAGTTTATTCGCCAGTCCTTGGGCGGCGTGCGTGATGAGGCCGAAATTCGTGGGCACCGTCGAACCTACATCGGTTCAATGCCCGGCAAGGTCGCTGCGAACCTTAAAAAGGCTGGCACGATGAACCCGTTGTTCCTGCTCGATGAAATCGACAAGCTTGGACAGGATTTCCGTGGCGATCCCGCGTCAGCCTTGCTTGAAGTGCTCGATCCAGAACAGAACAACAAGTTTAACGACCATTATCTGGAAATCGACCTTGATTTGTCGGACGTCATGTTTGTGACGACCGCAAACAGCCTGAACTTGCCGCAAGCCTTGCTGGACCGGATGGAGATCATCCGCCTTGAAGGGTACACGGAGGATGAAAAGCTGGAGATTGCCAAGCGGCATTTGCTCGAAAAGCAGATTGAGGCGCATGGCCTTAAGCCTGAAGAGTTCTCGGTCAGTGACGATGCCTTGCGTGATGTCATTCGTTATTACACGCGTGAAGCTGGTGTCCGGACGCTTGAGCGCGAGATTGCCAAGATTGCGCGTAAAGCGCTGCGCCGCATTTTGGAAGGCAAAGACAAGAGCATTGCCGTCACACCAGAAAATCTGTCGGATTTTTCAGGTGTACGGAAGTTCCGCCATGACATGGGCGAGGAAGAAAACCAGATTGGCGCAGTCACTGGCTTGGCGTGGACCGAAGTTGGTGGCGAATTGCTGACCATCGAAGCGGTCACTGTCCCCGGTAAGGGCCAGATCAAGACCACGGGTAAGCTTGGCGAAGTCATGAGCGAATCCATTCAAGCCGCCTTGAGCTATGTGAAGGCGCGTGCGCCGAGCTACGGCATCAAGCCCAGCCTGTTTGCCCGCAAAGATGTGCACATTCACCTTCCCGAAGGTGCCGTGCCCAAAGACGGGCCGTCGGCGGGTATCGGCATGGTCACCTGTATTGTGTCGACGCTAACCGGTATTGCCGTGCACCGTGACGTCGCAATGACGGGCGAAGTGACCTTGCGTGGCCGAGTCCTTCCGATTGGCGGTTTGAAAGAAAAGTTGCTCGCGGCGTTGCGCGGCGGGATCAAGACCGTGCTCATTCCGCAAGAGAATGAGAAGGACTTGGCTGACATTCCTGCGAACATAAAAAATGGTCTGGAAATCATCCCCGTGAGCCATGTCGACCAGGTTCTGGCACGCGCATTGGTTACGCCCTTGGTGGCAGTCGAATGGACCGAAGCCGATGAACTCGCTGCGGCCTTACCCGCGGCAATCGGCGGCGAAAACGGGGCTTCTGTGACACATTAAGCCTGTGCGTCCTGCCTTTGGTTGTATATATTGGGCAGGACGCGCAGTTTTTCACAGAAAATGACGGTTTTGGGCCGATATTTCCTTTGACAGTGTCAACAATCTCCTCATTATCCGCGCACCGGCTTTAGCCGCGACTCAATTTAGTAATAAATGGGTTTCACATAGTTTTTAAGAGGGGGGTTCCCACCATGAACAAGCAAGATCTCGTCAGTGCAGTTGCCGATGCTAGCGGTTTGACCAAGGCTGATGCCGGCAAAGCCGTTGAAGCAACATTTGAAGCAATCACTGGCGCTCTGAAGAGCGGCGGCGAAGTGCGTCTCGTTGGTTTCGGTACCTTTGGCGTTGCAAAGCGCAAGGCATCGACCGGACGTAACCCACGCACCGGTGAGCCGATGACCATCAAGGCATCGACTCAGCCAAAGTTCAAGGCTGGCAAGGCGCTCAAGGACGCTGTCAACTAAGACATCGACCAAGCAATTGGTTAAGAAGGGCGGGGCGAAAGCACCGCCCTTTTTTATTGGCGAATTAAGCGAACCAAATCTTTCGCGGTTTGTGCAAAATATCTGCACAAAAACAGAAGTGGCCAATACACCACATCCTCAGATCCAAGTGATAGTACGTCCATTTTGATGGCGATGTGCGTCGAAGGGGAACGGTGCCGGCCAAGCAAGCCACAAAATATTAAGCCGCCAAACGGCTTCCGTTCTGGACGCGGGGAGTGGATGGAAAGGCAATGACCGCCGCTGGTGCCAAACGGCGCATGTCGCCTAAAATGATACGGCGCTCACGCTGCATAGCTGGCCCAAATTCCATATCGATCACCTCATGGATACGCGGCATGGCATTGCGAATGGTTAGCGTGATCACACCAATCGATGCGCTCAACGCGATCACGAAAAGAAGGGAAGCTATGATCGTCACGGCAATGGTCCTTTCTGCGCCTCCATTCGAATTTTTTGGAGGTTGTCCGATTCGAATTTAAACCGGATATGCGTCTTTGTTCACTATATGTTCTACTATGTCAAGCGGCATTCCATTGATGGAACAAAGCTGGGAAACACTGGGGATTACCTGTGGATAACTAACACGACCGGAAAAGGTTCAATGACGCCAAAAGACTTACTGAGCAGTGCGCGTCCCGCGACGCTCGGCATGCCATTGCTGGAGCGCCTGCTGCAGACATCCGGTAAATCCGTTGCTCCCGTTGACAGAACAACTGTTTGGCAAAACCGCACGCCCATAGCTGTCGAGACTTTCAACAGCCGATGTCCAGCTGTTGCTGGTCACATCGGATTGCTCGTCTTCGCGAAGGGGTTTGGGAATGCGATAACGATCACCTTCGGGCTGCGCCGCGCAGACGACGATTTCGTCCGCGACAGCCTCCGGGCATTTCTCCGCGCCGAAGGTCACCAGAAACGATATGCGCTCAGGCGGCGCAGATTGCTGCGCTTCGCCCAGCGAAGGCTCATTCGCGAAGGACAGCGCAGGCATCGCTGCCAGCATCAATGCGCCAATAACCGCCGCATGCATTTTCATATTGTTTTCCTGCCCATATATTCACGCTATGTTGGTGGAACTGAACGGCTTGTTAATGCGCCTACACCGGATTTCGGGCGGTGAGAAATCTATTGGTGCTTGACGAATCCTGCCGCCAACTATAACGGCGCCTTCATTCCACATGGGAAACGCACATACCGGTGCTGATCTTTGTCTTTCAGGCAATAGTGAAGTTCTAGTTTCCCAGAGGCTCAACCGGAAGGAGAAGTACCATGGCGGCACCTGTCGTTACCATGCAGCAATTGCTTGAAGCTGGGGCCCATTTCGGCCACCAAACCCACCGTTGGAACCCGCGTATGAAGCCGTATATCTTCGGCGCGCGCAACGGCATCCACATTCTCGACCTCTCGCAGTCCGTGCCATTGTTTGCACGTGCGCTTGATTTCGTCGCGCAGAGCGTTTCGTCTGGCGGCAAGGTTCTTTTCGTCGGCACGAAGCGTCAGGCCCAGGGCCCAATCGCTGATGCGGCCCGCGCATCGGGTCAGCATTTCGTCAACCATCGCTGGTTGGGCGGCATGCTCACCAACTGGAAGACGATTTCGAATTCGATCCGGAAGCTGAAGACGCTTGAAGAGCAGCTTTCGGGCGACACGCACGGTTTCACGAAGAAGGAAATCCTTCAAATGACCCGCGAGCGCGACAAGCTTGAAATGAGCCTGGGCGGTATCCGCGATATGGGCGGCATTCCTGACGTCATGTTCGTCATTGACGCCAACAAGGAAGAGCTGGCCATCAAGGAAGC
>JAZKGS010000108.1:0-2387 GCA_040385805.1 Pseudomonadota bacterium
GCCTCGACATGTTGCCGCGCCGGGAACGGACCGCCGGTTTTGCCATAAACAAATATTTCGACACCCGCCGCGCCGTGCGACGTACATAGCCGCATGAAATTGGCAGCACCTTCATCGCCAAAGGGTGCTGGCACTGGGCCATGCACCATAAAATGCTGTTCGTTGGCAAAAGCCAACCTCAACTGCGCTAGCGTTCCCGTCCATTCATGGCTCCGATGGGCCATAGTGAGCAGATTGGCAGCCGACAGATGGCATCTGCCGTCCGCAGTATCTGGCGCAGGTGAAACCGTTGCCGCATTGGCCGCCCACATGGCAGAAGCCGAAAATGCGGCGGCGCGGACGTGCGGTTCTGCGGACTGCATATCCGTTGAAAGCCCTGAGAGCCATAGCTGGTTCGGCCGATCAAGCGGCATGAAGAAGCCTTGTGCCAGCCCAAGGCGAAGGTTGGCGCGCATTTTCTCAATGCCCTGCAAGGCCGCGGCTTTGGGGTAAGATGGCGCGCCCGCGTTATTCGAAGAGGCTAGGTTGCCAAGGCTGAGCCCCGCATAATTGTGGCTTGGCCCGATAATCCCGTCAAAGTTGATTTCGACCAAAGCCATTACGACCGCTCCACATAGGTGACTGGATCGCCAACCGAAATGCCCAGTGTGCGCGCACATTCAGCGTCGACAATGACATCATCCCCGCGATCATCAATCCAGCCATAGGCGGCTTTAAAGTTATGCAGACGTCCTAGGGTTACCAATTTTTTCTCGCCAGTTTTATGCTCGCCGACAGAGTCGCTGATGTCGGTGATTGCCACATCCTTGGCCTCGCGAATGCTGCGGATTTGGTCGGTGCGGGCTGTCATGGTTGGGCCACCGTCAAAAATGTCGACATAGTTTTCCCATGCGAAGCCCTCATTCTCCAACATCCGCATCGCGGCGCGGCCTGAAGGGTGCGGCACACCGATGACGGTTTTCGCACTTTCCGGAAGCATGGCGATGTAAACGGGATGCTTAGGCATGAGGTCGGCGATGAATTGGTTGCCGAACTTAGCATTAAATTCGTCGGCTTCCTGAAAACTCATACCGAAAAAGCGGCCAGCCACGCCATCCCAAAACGGCGAACCGCCAGCTTCATCAATGACGCCGCGCAATTCTGCGATGGTTCTATCTGCGAATCGTTGACGGTGATTGCGGATAAACAGATAACGGCTGCGCGCGATAAGCATGCCAAGACCGCCAGCGCGTTCGCCGGGATGAAGGAACAGGCCGCCGACCTCAGTCGTGCCTTCAAGGTCGGTCGAAAGGTTGAGGATGTCCGCGCGGAAGGTGCGTTCCAGCTCCACACTATGTTGAGTCAAAGCGCCGATTCGGTAGCTGTAGAATGGCCATCTTTGCCCGACCTTGCCAAAAATCTGGCATGTACCGCGCACTTCGCCCGTTTGGCTATTTTGCAGCACGAATACATAAAGGTCATCGGCCACATCATTCTCCACGCGGTCAAAGCCGGCCGCAGAACGTTCCAGCTTTGCCGACAACGCTTTCTTGTCCGGCGGCAGGTTGGTAAAACCACCGCCCGTCCGCTTCGCCATTTCGTAAATCGGTTGCAAATCGTCCATATTGGCCGGACGGATGAGGAAGGTCATAAAGCCCCTTTTTCTGATAAACGCATGATGGTCAGCGCGGACAATTGCGCGCGCTCAACGAGACTTTCGACGATAAGGAATTCGTCTTTGCTATGAATATTTCCGCCGCGTACGCCCATCGTGTCGACCACAGGAACGCCGCACGCCGCGATGTTGTTACCGTCGCACACACCGCCACTTGAGTGCCAAGCAATGGATAGGCCGAGGTCAGCGCCGCATTTTTTGACGAGGCCAAACAGCTTAGAGGCTTCGTCGTCTATTGGCTTCGGGGGGCGGCCAAAGCTGCCATGCAGATGCGCACGCACATCATGTTCTCGTTCAATATCGGCGATGATCCGCCGCAAATCCGCTTCGGTTTCTGTCACAATCGCCGGCGTGCGCGGCCGGAAGTTAACGCGCAATATGGCGTGATCCGGCACCACATTATTTGGGCCACCCCCATCGATTTTTGCCGGGTTGACCGAAAGACCCTCACGTGAGAGCCGCTTGAGCCTGAGCGCAAGGTCTGCCGCCGCCAGCACGGCGTTGCGGCCATCATCGGGATTGCGGCCAGCATGTGCAGACAGCCCTGAAAAGATGATCGAGAAATTGCCGCTTCCGCCACGCGCGCCCGCCAGCGTGCCGTCGGGCAAGGCGGGTTCATAGGTCAACGCAGCTAGCTTGTTTCGCGCAAGCTTGGCAATCAGTTTTGCGGACGACGGCGATCCGACCTCTTCATCACTGTTGATGAGGATTTGATATCCGGTGCGCGCGAGAC
>JAZKGS010000108.1:2487-9364 GCA_040385805.1 Pseudomonadota bacterium
TGCTGCTCGATCGTTTCAAGAACCTGTCGTTCGCTTGCGGTTAGCGTATGCATGACACGGTCTTAGCTTTGGTCGCTCGAAAGGACCACCCCCAGCGTAAAGGTTATCCGACTTCCTTTGCGAGCGCGCACCATTCGGATATGCTGACCGTTTCCGGACGGCGGTCTTCCGCAATGCCGGTTTTACTGAGTGCCTCCAAAGCGCCGGGAACGCCTTTCAGGCTCTGTCGTAGCATTTTGCGCCTTTGTCCAAATGCGGCGCCAGTCAAATTTTCCAGCACTGACATTTTGACGCCGTCTGCCGCTTCCTTGGGCGTGATGTGCACCACGGCGGACATGACCTTAGGCGGTGGCGTGAAGGCGGAGCGATGGACTGGCATGGCGATCGATGCGTTCGACCGCCACTGCGCCAAAATTGCGAGGCGTCCAAATGCGCCAGTGCCGGGTGAGGACACAATACGGTCCGCAACCTCACGCTGGAACATGAGCGTTAGACTTTTCCACGCTGGCGGCCATTCATTGCCACCAAGCCAGCCAACGGCGAGCGCTGTGCCGACATTGTAGGGCAGGTTGGAAACGATGTGAAAAGGTGCGCCTATTTCGGCAAAGGGATCGATTTTCAACGCATCACCTTCAATCACGCGCAATTGGCCTGGAAAGGCCTCAGCCAGTTCAGCGAGCGCCGGAAGGCAGCGATGGTCGCGTTCCACGGCAACCACGTTTGCGCCCGCGCGCAACAACGCCCGTGTTAGGCCTCCGGGACCAGGGCCAACTTCGTAAACATGCTCACCCTTTAAGGGGCCAGGTATTGCAGCGATACGATCAAGCAGTTTTTCGTCAAACAGGAAATTCTGCCCAAGCGCCTTGCTCGCGGACAGGCCATGGCGAGCAATCACTTCCCGCAGCGGAGGCAATATTACCGTCATCAACCACAGTCTGCGGCGGCACGGCGGTGTAACGCTGCGGACTCCGCCATTTTGATCGCGGCAATCATGGAAAAGGGCAGCGCCTTGTTCTGGCCAGCAATCCCGAATGCTGTGCCATGGTCTGGTGATGTCCTGACCACCGGCAAGCCAAGTGTGATGTTGACCGCTTCATGAAAATATAATGTTTTTAAAGGAATAAGCGCTTGGTCATGATAAGCGCATAATGCCGCATCATATTGCGCGCGCGCTTCGGCATGGAACATGGTGTCTGCGGGCAGTGGGCCGACAACGTCAAAGCCTTCGTCCCTGATCTGCGCAATAGCGGGCTCGAATATATCGATTTCTTCGCGGCCCATATTGCCCGCCTCGCCAGCATGAGGGTTGAAACCCGCCACAGCCAAGCGCGGGTTCTCTATACCGAAATTGCGCTGCAGTCCCTTGGCAGTCGCGCGTAAACGCTGGCGGATGAGCCTACCGTCAAGCTTTGCCGCGACATCGGCCAGTGGAATATGCGTTGTCATCGGGACCACGCGCAGGTCGGGTCCAGCAAGCATCATGACCGCATTATTCTTAGCTACGCCGCAGCGTTCGGCAATAAATTCGGTCTGGCCCGGATGTGTGAAGCCTACGGCATAAAGCTGTGATTTGGAAACCGGTCCAGTGACCAACGCCCCGGCGCTACCAGCGCGGGCAAAACCAATTGCCATCTCCAATGCCTGATAAGCACAGTGTGCACCATCAAGGTCTGGACGGCCTGGAACCACCGACAAGCAATTGTGTAATTGAATGACGGGCAAAGCGGTGTCGAAATGTTTGAAAGTGTGCGCTGGGTCCTCAATACGGACAACTGGGCCGTTCCAGTGCGGGGCGAAACTTCCGATATCGCCAATCGCAAAGAAAGGCGCCAACCCAGCCGAGTGACGCGCTTCCCATGCTTTTCCGATAATCTCCGGCCCGATACCAGCCGGGTCACCGACCGAAACGGCCAGTGGCAGTTCCAGTCGGCCTAACGGCATCAGTTATATTCGATGACTGCGTCGCGGCGCAAATCACGCAGGTAAATGCGCGCGCGCTTGTTCACACGCTCTTCTTCCAGTCGCGACATGATTTCGTCAAAACTTTCCGAAGCTGCCTGTTGTGGCGCATCACGCCCACACAAAACGAATACGCGAACACCGTCTTCAAGCGACCCGTACGGGGGGGTAGATTGACCAACTTGCAAATCAAGCATCACCTGCTGCAGCGGCGCCGGAAGATCCCGGATCTTAATACCATCGCGATTGACCACATCTGCACCAAGTTTTGCAGCCATTTCATCTGCCACACCGCAACCTGTAATTTTTTGCGTCTCGTCGCTAAATCGTTTTACTAACGGCGTCACTTGCACCTCGGTAGTGCCCTTGGGGAAGGTAAGCGCTATTTGCTTTAAGCTTAAAACCGAGTCACGTGGGTCGGAAGTTGCGACCTGACGTTTGTCGATAAGCAGAAGGATCGAAATGCCGCCGGGAGACGCCACCGCTTGAACTTCGTTACTGTTCATATCCGCTGCCGCTGTTGCCAGTGATTGTGGCAATTGCGCCAGCGATAACCATCCAAGGTCGCCGCCGACAGATGCGGTGGATGCTTCGGAAAACTGCCGTGCATAAGCCACAAAATTGCCGCCTTGCCTAAGCTGGTCGATAATCTTTTTCGCATTTTCGGTAACCGCGGGCAGCGTTTCAGGCGTGGCTGACAGGTAAATTTCGCCAAGGCGATATTCGGTGGTGCCCTTGGTCGCCTTGATGCGCTCAATAATGGCGTTAACTTCGTCATCGCTGACATTGGCAGATGGGCGGACGTTGCGTGAAAGCAGACGGCTCCATGACAACTCGCCCTTTATCTGGCGCTTTAAAGTTGCAACCGATGCGCCGATGGACACGAGATATTTCTCAACCTCATTTGCCGGGCGATTGAAATTCTGTTGGGCAACTCGATTGAAATACTGGTTCACTTCGGCATCAGTTACTTCAATTTCATTGGCAGCGGCCTCCTGAATCTGGAGCGTTTCGTCAATCAAATTGGTCAGGATTTGCGCGCGGAACCGAGCGAGTTCTTCGGGTGGCAATTTGTTATCATTGGCCGCCACGATGAGGGCAAGACGATGATCAATGTCGGTACCAGTAATAATTTCGCCGTTCACCTGAGCCGTTGCGCGCCGGACATTCGGGTCATTTTTCCCGAACAATTGCTGCCCTTCCGGTGCAATGAGATTGGCTTCGGGCCCTTCATTGCTGTTAACCGTTTGCGCGATTAGCGGTGTCAGCGCCGTAGCGGAAACGAGCACGGCAGCGAGGGACAGACGCTTAATTAACTTCATTGATATTGATCCAATACAGTATCAGGTTCGGACAGCCAGTTAGCCATTGCCTGCTGAACAGCAGATGAGCGGCAAATTGCCTGTCCGGTAAAGAACTGTCGTGGCCTTACACACCCAGATTGCGAAATGCCAGACGGAACTGGAAGCTGTTTCCGCGTTGCGAATCGCCTACCGGTTGATAGTCGCGCCGCCACGAAAGGCTTATCGATAGGCAATCGTCATCATAGGCAACGCCAAACCTGTGACGGATGGGATCAAAGCCATCGGAAAGGCTGGTGGGGTCTTCTTTCGTATTCGTAAGATCAATGATTGTTGAACCAAACACCGACCAATATTGCGCCACGCGGATGCGGCCGGCGAGACGCATTTCCTCACGGTCAGCCAAATCTTCTACCGTTGGCCCAATGTTGCGGTTCAGCTTGAGATAGCCAGCCTGCACATAAGTACTGCGCGAACCAATTGTTGCGTCCAATTCGTTCCGACGGATGGCCAGATTGTCCTTGTCCAAGCGGTATCGGTGAGTCAGTTTCACGATGTTTTTGAAACGCAGTTCGGTACGACCAACAAAATCTGATGCCTTGTCGGACAGACCGGTACCGTCCGGGAAGATCGAAGCCCGGTTTGATAGACGGTAACTTTGGCCAAAACTCATATCAGCGGTAAAATCCGATTTCCGCAACGCCCAGTCAAATCCATAGGTCATGCGATAATTGTCTTCAAACCTGTCGTAGCCGGGGAAACGATTCAAGGAGAATAAGTTGGTATCTTCTAGGTCGACGGCACGGGAATCTTCATTTGGAATATTGAGATTGGAAATAGACGGCGCAGCGACAATTTGGACGCGCGGTGTAAATATCTGCGTGCCGCCAAAGGCTTGTCCCACGAATGGCCATTTGACGTCAGCAGCTGCAGCAAAAATAGCCCGATGTTGCCAACCGGTTTCACCGCGGTAAATATCGGTCAGTGTATTTTCGTTTTCGTCACTGTGATAGACATCGCCGCGCGCCAGCACCGTGAAGGTCACTTCCTGACCAAGTCCCGTAATTTTACGGAGATCCCATTTGGCAGCGGCAAATGCGCGCTGTGTGTCTTGACCTTCAGTACGCCCAATGGCGAGGCTGTTTGCTTGAAGCTGGATAACCCCGCCAATCACGGGTGCATCCATGCGCAGGCGATAGTCTATTTCGGGCAGAGCAATAGGCGCAAGGCCTTGACGATCCCCGGTCCGGAGTGTTTGCACCGCCCAACCGGCGAGTGAAAAATAACTATTTTCGTCGATGCGTTCTGCGGAAAATGTTGAGCGCAACCGGTCGTCGCGGCTGATACCATAGCGCCGTAGGAATGTTCGGTCCGATGCATAGCGGCCAGAGGCTGAAATGGACCAATAAGGGTCGAACTGAAATTTGCCTGCACCTTCGAGATATCCACGAAAAACATTGTCGCCGGTCGGGATTACAGCGCCACTGGTGCTGATACGATTACTGTAAGTTCCATATGCCGTGAGTTCGATTGCGCCCTTTTTCTCAAGGGCGCGAAAATTTACACTGCCTAATGGTGCAGTATTGGAAAAGGCAGTGATTGAGCCTGTTAAATCTCGGTTGGGCGCCATGCGCCAGTAATAAGATTGCTCAAGCTCAACACCGTTGTTGCGCGAAAATCCGATGCTGGGAACCAGAAAGCCGCTTCCGGCCTTGGAGTCCACCGGGTGTGACAGAAACGGTAAAGGTATGACAGGTAGCCCAAAAAGCTCAATACGCGCGCCCTCGTATACAACGCGCTTTTTGGCGGGGTCATACACTACCTTTACTGCTTTTACCTCCCAGCTTGGCTTCTTTGGGCAGCCATCGGCAGTTTCAACCCTGCAAGCGGTGTAGGCGGCATAATTTAGCGTGTAGACGCCATCTTTGCGCGAGCCTTGGTTGGCGGCCAAGCGACTTTCATCCGCTAACACCACTAGCAAATTGCTTATCACGCCATCTTTTAGTGCATCAGTGAGTTCGATTTTATCGCCATAAGCGACATCGCCATCGGGCCCCACAGCACGTACATTGCCTTCGGCGACAACTTGGCCAGTCGTCCGGTTCCAGAAGATATTGTCTGCGCGCACCGTGTAGCCTTCACGATTGGCGATAACGTCGCCTTTGGCTGTCACGACCTCCGTGTTGGAATCATATTCCACGACTGCGGCAGAAAACCCGATTTGGTCGCTGGTTTGCTGCAGGTTCTCCGCCGCTGGAGCCTCAGTTTGTGCGATCGCAATCGACGACATGGATCCGCAGCCGAGCAATATCGGCATGAGCAAAGCGCGGAAAAGGATGGGCCGGGGGGCGGGGATATTCATATAAACCGATACGCCCTTTATCGCCGCTATTGCCGTGGGTCCACCCATGTTGCCATACATGGCATTATTTGCGGTTAACCGTTGCCATGAACGCGCCATCTTTTGCTTTAAACGGAGCGCATATTGGGCCTATAGAAACAAAAAAGACGACACCCAGCGGAAAGGCTGTTTATTTCCATGAAGATCAATTTTACCGACGCGCGCCCCCAAGATGCCGACGTGCTCGCATTTATCGTTACCAAAAGCAGCTTTGCCGATTTCAAGTTTCCGTTGGAAAAAACCGATATCATTCACGCGACGGCTAAGCTGGCGCGGTTTGAGGGCGGCGCGGGGCAAAACTTCCTGCTGATCAATGAAGAAGGCGGCAAGTTAGTGCGCATCGTTCTGCTCGGCGTGGCGGAGGGCGAGGCAGCAGATTACCAGAAAGCCGGCGGTGATATTGTCGCCAAGGTACAGACATCAGGTGCAAAGCATATTGCGATTCATGGTGCCAATCTGACGGCGCAACACGCCGCTGAGGTTGCTTATGGGGCAACCTTACGCAACTGGCGGATGGACAAGTATCGCACCAAACTGGCCGAAACTTCAAAGCCTACGGTTGAGGCATTGACGGTCGTTGCCGCGCCCGCAGACGCGCGCGATCACTGGACGAATTACCAAGCGGTTGCGGAGGGCGTTGCCTTGACCAAGGAATTGGTCACTGAGCCAGCAAACATCATTTACCCAGAAAGCTTCGTTGAGCGTTGCCAGCACCTGAAAGAGCTTGGCGTCGAAATCAGTGTGTTGGATGACAAGGACATGGCCGCGCTTGGCATGGGCGCTTTGCTTGGCGTGGCCCAAGGCTCACGTCGGCCTGCGCGCATGCTGGTTATGAAGTGGGACGGCACGGGCGGAACGCAAACGCGTCCAGTCGCCTTGGTTGGGAAGGGCGTAACTTTCGACACTGGCGGCATTTCAATCAAGCCAGCAGTTGGCATGGAAGATATGAAATGGGACATGGGCGGCGCTGGAGCAGTTGCAGGTGCCATGAAGGCATTGGCTGGACGCAAGGCAAAGGCTTATGTCGTCGGCGTTTGTGGCCTTGTTGAAAACATGCCAGATGGCAACGCACAGCGCCCCGGCGATGTCGTGACGTCGATGTCGGGCCAGACTATTGAGGTGCTGAACACCGATGCAGAAGGTCGCCTTGTCCTGTGCGACGCGCTGCATTGGGTTCAGGAAAATTATAACCCGGAATATATCGTCGATTTGGCCA
>JAZKGS010000109.1:0-4126 GCA_040385805.1 Pseudomonadota bacterium
CCCTTGCCTGTTCCGGGGAGAGATCTAGAGCCGGGATGTCGACCAGCCCTGCCTCTATCGGCAAGATAATGTCTTCTTGGCCCGCGCCTTGGCCGAAAGCATTCAGTTTGTCCAGCGAAATCGCGCTTTGCAAGCTGAACGGCCCCGCACGCGTGCGGCGCAGCATGGAGACATGGCCAACGGTGCCGAGGGCATACGCAATGTCGCGGGCGAGGCTTCGGATATAGGTGCCTTTGGAAACATCGGCGGACAGTGTGACTGCGTCTCGTGGTTCATGGCCTTCAATCTCATGGATCGAGAGTTCATGCACCGTCACGGCCCGCGATTTCATCTCGACCACTTCGCCTGCCCGCGCCAAATCATAGGCTCTTTTGCCGTCGATCTTTATTGCTGAATATGCTGGCGGGATTTGTTCGATTGGACCTTTAAAGTTCGACAAAACAGCTTTCACATCTTCCAATGTCGGGCGATGATCTGACGTCGCAACAACCTCCCCTTCCGCATCCAAACCGCTGGTCTCTATCCCAAAGCTGATGGTAAAATCATACGTCTTGGACGCATCCAACATCCGTCCGCATAATTTGGTTGCTTCGCCCAAGGCAATGGGCAGCACGCCAGTGGCCAGCGGATCAAGCGTCCCACCATGGCCGACTTTAATCTTGCCAAAGCCAGCCTCACGCAAATTGCGCTTTACCGCGGCAACAGCCTGCGTCGAGCCAAGCACGAGCGGTTTATCAAGGATGATCCAGCCATGCATGCCCTGCCCTTTACGGCACGCGGACGTTAAGTCAATTTGACGGGGCGACTAAATCTTTACTCGCAGCAATCGTAGATTTTCGGATCCTTTGCCTTTCTTTGCGTGGCAACGGCTTATTCGCCGTCACCAAACTGGCAATCGGGCAACGTTCGCCGCGCACGATGATCGTGCTGAATTTGTCGAAGGACGGCGAACCGCGCGTGTCAAAGCCAATGGCTTGCGCGAAATTCAGTTCCTGACAGCCGCCAATGAAATCCGCATAATACCAACGCCGTTGCCGGTCCTCCAGCCAGATGCCATCATTTCCGTCCGCTTCGAAATTGCGGATCGCACCTTGATTGGGAAACACTATCCGCGCTTCAACGCCCAATTCAGGCCATACATGATCAGCTGGTTTCTTGGCCTGCGTTGGGGCAGCCACGGCAGTAGCGGCCAACAAAATCAAGATGGCTGTTTTCAACATGATGCGAAACATATCCGCATCAGGATGAATGCCAAATGAAATTTTATCCGAACGCGCGCGCCTCATTAAAATGCTTGCGGCACATGGCAATATAACGGTCATCACCGCCAATTTCCGTTTGCGCGCCATCTACAACGGCTTTGCCAAATTCATCTACTCGCAAGTTCATCGTTGCCTTACGCCCGCAATCGCACACGCCCTTCAGCTCGACGAGACTGTCCGCAATGCCTAGCAAGGCCGCCGAGCCGGGAAACAGTTCACCTTGGAAATCGGTACGCAGGCCATAACAAACTACCGGAATATTTGCCATGTCGGCAAGGCTTGCCGCCTGCCAAACTTGTTCTTTGGTGAGAAACTGCGCCTCGTCGATCAGCACGCATGCCAATGGCGTTTCGCGATGCTGCGCAAGCACTGCCTTTTCAATATTCGTCGTTGGTTCAAACCGGCTTGCGTCACCCGCAAGGCCAATCCGCGAGCTAATCGCGCCAAAACCGGGGCGATCGTCAATTGCTGCGGTCCAAAGCATGACTTTCATGCCGCGCTCGCCGTAATTGAACGCCGCTTGTAGCAAGGTTGACGACTTGCCCGCATTCATCGACGCATAATAGAAATACAGCTTGGCCATTACGCCGTGCCGTCGGTTGAACCGTCCGCCCCATCATCTGTCAGATCCTGCTGGACCTTTGGCGCACTGAGCAACGTTTCGATATGCGTTGCCTGATCAAAGCTGTCATCCGCAAGGAACTTGAGTTTCGCCGCATATTTCATGCTTACCCGCGCGGCGACTTCCTTTTGAAAAAACGCTGTGTTCGTCCGCAGCGCCTTCAACACCACTGCCTCATTCACGCCAAGCAGCGGCTTAATGAACGCCGTCGCATGCCGCAGATCAGGTGACATCCGGACCTCAGTAACGCTGACGCTATGGCTGTTGAGGATGTCATCATGCACTTCGCCGCGCGCGAGCAGTTCCGACAGTATATGCCGGAATTGCTCGCCTACGCGCAACAGGCGGACCGAGCGGCCCTCAGGGCCAGTGTCGTTATGTTTAGCCATGATATTCCCCGTTCAGGACCGAGCTAAAATCACAACGTCCGTTCACGCTCCTCAATCTCAAAGACTTCGAGCATGTCGCCTGCCTTGACATCGTTGGTGTCCGCCAAGACGACACCACATTCGAGGCCAGCACGGACTTCGTCGATATTGTCCTTGAAACGGCGCAACGATGCAATCGTAGTTTTCGACACGATGACGTCTTCGCGCGTAAGACGGGCGTGCAGACCCTTTTTGATGATGCCCTCGGTGACCAAAAGACCAGCGGCCTTGTCGCGCTTGCCCGACTTGAACACGTCCTTGACCTCGGCGCGTCCAACGACGGTTTCGATGATCTCTGGACCCAATTCGCCAGCCATCTCCTTGGCGATATCGGCGGTCAGGTGGTAGATAACGTCGAAATACTTCAGTCGAACTCGGTCACGCTTGGCCAAAGCCGCTGCCTTGGCATTTGGACGAACGTTGAAGCCGATGAGTGGCGCATTGGACGCCGCCGCCAGCAACATGTCGGACTCTGTGATACCACCAACGCCTGCCAACAATACGCGGACCTTGATGTCGTCGGTCGAGATGTTGTTGAGCGCAGTAACGATCGCTTCGACCGAACCTTGCACATCGCCCTTGATGACCACTGGATATTCCATCGCGCGCGTGGCGGACAGGTTATCAAACAGATTTTCAAGATTTGGCGTAACTTGCGCTGTGCGGACCTTGGTCGACTGCTCCTTACGGTACAATGCAACTTCGCGGGCACGCGCCTCGTTTTCAACCACCGTCAGAACGTCGCCTGCCGACGGAACACCGGTAAGGCCAAGCACTTCGACCGGTGTCGCCGGACCAGCTTCGGATACTTGTTGTCCCTTGTCGTTGACAAGTGCGCGAACCTTACCGCTTTGCGCGCCGACAACGAAGATGTCGCCCCGCTTCAGCGTTCCGCGCTTCACAAGCACGGTCGCAACAGCACCGCGGCCCTTGTCGAGCTGCGCTTCAACCACAACGGCTTCAGCAGCGCGGTCCGGGTTTGCTTTCAACTCCATGACTTCTGCCTGCAACGCAAGCTTTTCAAGCAAGGTATCAAGGCCGGTTTTCTTCAACGCTGAAACCTCGACGTCCTGAACTTCGCCGCCCATCGCTTCAACCACAACTTCATGTTCAAGCAAACGCTCACGTACCTTTTGTGGGTTTGCGCCTTCCTTATCGACCTTATTGATCGCAACGATCATCGGTACATTAGCTGCCTTGGCATGCTTGATGGCTTCAATAGTCTGCGGCATGAGGCCGTCATCCGCTGCAACAACCAAGATCACGATATCAGTAACAGAAGCACCGCGCTGACGCATTTGCGTGAACGCTTCGTGGCCCGGAGTGTCGAGGAAGGTAATGACCGAGCCATCCTTCGCCTTCACCTGATACGCGCCGATATGCTGAGTAATGCCGCCAGCTTCGCCCGATACGACATTGGCACCCCGCAAAGCGTCCAAAAGCGATGTCTTACCATGGTCGACATGGCCCATGACAGTCACGACCGGAGGACGCGACTTCATGGTTTCATTCGCATCTACGTCGTCATCATGGAAAATATCGACGTCGGCATCCGACACGCGGGTGATGTTGTGGCCAAATTCTTCGACGAGCAATTCTGCGGTGTCTTGGTCAATAGTTTCGTTAATCGTAACGGGCATACCCATCTTGAACAACGCTTTGACAAGGTCACTGCCCTTTTCCGCCATACGGTTCGCAAGTTCTTGCACCGTGATGGTTTCTGGCACGACGACGTCGCGGGTTTGCTTGATCTGTGCTTGGCGGTTGCCGCCGCCGTGCGAACGCTTTTCCTTTTCACGCGCACGTTTCAGTGC
>JAZKGS010000110.1:0-5891 GCA_040385805.1 Pseudomonadota bacterium
TGCAACCCTCACAGCCGCTGGATGACATATTCAAATCCGATTGCCTCATCTGGATGCTGTTCAACGGCAGTAACCTCACCGCCGGGGCGGATGGGCTGCGCTGGAACGAACGTGACTGGAGCATCGTCAATCACTTCATCCCCTTCACCGAAGTCGAGGTCGGGGCGGAGCGGTTCGAGAGTGATTTCATGGTCCGCTACATGGCTGGCATGGCCTTCTCTGCCGAAGCACAAGCCGTCCTTGATGAAGGCCGCAAGCTATGGACGCGGTTTCACGCCACCAGCTTCCCGCACAAAATCAGGGATGCGTTGAAGCTGAACCGCGCTGACGCCGGCTGGTATCAAATCCGCAAGGCGCTGGAACAATATGGCGATACGGAATTGACCGATTTCGATCCGTTCAAATCGGCATATGCCGCCTTGGGTGACAAGTTGCGGCCCATGGTGTTCGAACTGGGCTTTCTGCCGAGCTAAGGAAGAGGGCAACTGCGCCGCCTGCACCTGATGGAGGATGCCGCGATTGGCGCAACGCCTTATCCCTTTAGCGGGGATGGCGATTATGTGGTGGTCAAGCCTGCTTATTCAGAACCTCCCCGGGACGGGGAGGGGGACCACGAAGTGGTGGAGGGGTACCCCTCCGTCACGCCGCCGCTTCGCTCTGGCGCGCCACCTCCCCGTAACGGGGAGGTTCTGGGCCGCGTCCACATCAACCCCGATCAATATTTCGAAGGCGTGCCGCAGATTGCATGGGAATTCCACATCGGCGGGTATCAGCCAGCGCAGAAATGGCTGAAGGACCGCAAGGGCAGGGCGCTGTCGTTCGATGATGTGGTGCATTATCAAAAGATCATCAAAATCCTGATCGAAACCGACCGCATCATGAAGGAAATCAAACTGCCCCTTTGACGGCCCGCCTTGCTCTTACCCCGTCCGCCCATCCAGCACTGATCGGATTTTCTGGGCGAGTTGTTCAATCGTGAAGGGTTTGGACAACAGGACAATGCCGCGGTCGACCATGCCGTCGTGGAATGCGGTATCGCGGGTGTAGCCGGTGGTGAACAATATCGGCAGGTCGGGGGCGCGTGCACGGGCCTTGTCGGCAAGCTCGCGGCCATTGATGCCGGGCATGACGATGTCGGTGAACAGCATGCGGATGTCATCGCGCTTGGCCATGATGCCCAACGCCTCATCGCCATTGGCGGCCTCAATCACGGTGTAGCCAAGTTCACGCAAGCTTTCGGCGGACATTTGGCGGACGTGGAATTCGTCATCGACGACCAGAATAACCTCGTCTTTCGATCCCTTCAGCGCCTCTTTTGTGCGGTCATCATCGGGGGAGACTTCTTGCGGTCCTTCATAACGTGGCAGGAAGATTTCGACTGATACGCCGTGGCCCATTTCGGAATCGATCTCGACATAGCCGCCGGTTTGCCGGACAAAGCCATCGACCTGCGCAAGGCCCAATCCAGTGCCTTTGGCAACGCTTTTGGTCGTGAAAAACGGTTCAAAGGCGCGGGCCAAGACGTCAGGTGGCATGCCGGGGCCAGTGTCTGAAATCGTCAGGACGACATGGTCTTCATCGCCTTGTGAACCATCCACAGACGGGCTGTTACGCGTTTTGATCCGCAACGTCCCTTCACCATCCATCGCGTCGCGGGCGTTGACACACAGGTTAAGCAGGGCGTTCTCCAACTGGCCGGGATCAGCGCAAATATGCCAGAGATTTTCGGCCAATACGGTTTCGATGACGACCCCGCCGCCAAGCGTCCGTTCCAACAGCTCCGTCATCTTCGCCACCAGCTGATTGGCGTCGATAACTTGCGGCTGAAGCGGTTGCTGCCGCGCAAAGGCGAGCAGGCGTCGCGTGAGGTCTGCCGCGCGGGTTGCGCCTTCTTTGGCATGCGTCAACGCAACCCGCGCCTTGGCGGTGTCTTCCAGCCGCCGATCGGCAATATCGATGCCGCCAAGCACGATCGCGAGCATATTGTTAAAGTCATGCGCGATGCCGCCCGTCAACTGGCCAATCGCCTCCATCTTCTGCGCTTGGCGAAGCTGGCTTTCGGCGGCCTCGCGGGTTTCGACTTCCGTTTGTAATTCGGCAATGGCGCTGGCCAATTTCGCATTGGCCTGCCGCAAGGTGCGCTGGGCAAGGCTAAGCATCAGGATGATGAGCGACACGCCAACGGCGAAGGCAGCGATCAGGGCGAAGCGCGTTACCCGGCGATAAAAGGGCAGGGAGTCTCCCATCAGATATACGGTACCGACTTTCGCGCCATCGCGTTCAATGTCGGCAAAGGTGGTGATGGATGACGGAGCCTCGGGCAGGGGGCCGCCAAGATTTTGCGGCGCAGGCTCTCCGTTTTTGGAGAAGCTGGCGAGCAGTTGACCGCCTGCGTCGTAGACGGCGACGATCCGGGCGCTCGGGTCCGCCCTAAATGCGCTCACAGCCTCCTGTGCAGCCTCCTGGTCGCGAAAATCGACTGCAGCGGTGACATTGGCTGCCAGGATGCGCGCACGCACCTGAGCGCGCTCTGCGCGTTCCGCACGGTATGACGAATCCGCCTGAATGACGACGCCAAGACCAAGCAGAAGCACAATGATCGCGAGCAAGCTGACCACGGCTTGAGGCAATCTAATACCGCTTTTCCAGAAGCCAGCGATCATCGCGTGTTCGCCCGTCGCACCTTGCGCGCAAGGCCAAGCAATTTGGAGCTGATACCCAGCCCGGCGCGGGAGGATTTATAGGTATCAATGTCGAATTTGACACTGTTCCCGACCAGTTGGAAATGGATCATGCCGTTCACATTTGCGTTGCGCGAGTCCGTGACGGTGACGACTGGATTGGACGCGGCCGAGGCAAGAGCAGACGAAATATCGCGGCTTGATCCGCCAAGATACGCAATGTGGCACTTGTCGACGTCACGGGCAGCGTCATAGCGGCGCAGTATCAGCGGGTGGCCGCCGCTGGACTGGCCAGAAACCGCCTGTTCCAATGCGGAGCCAAATGGATCTGCGCCAATCACGCATATGATGATGGGCGCGCCAGCGGGAAGACTTCTGGGTGGCCAGTCAACATAGGATGTAAACTTGGTCAGGAACGTCGCTTTAACCGCAAGTTCAACGGACGATTGGCGCGCAGCCGATGCGGGCTGCGCGAACAGCGAAGCTGTTGCAACTCCGGTTACCGTCATGCGAACAAGGGGACGGATTAATGAACCCACTGAAGCCCAACCAAGACGCGACGGGGTATGCGATTGCTTCGGGGGGGCGCATATTCATAATGCGATTTGTGCAGCAGATTGGCACCCGAGACAAAAAACTGCAACGTATCGGACACGCGCCAGCCGGCCCTTGCATTGAGCTCGGTATAGGCATCGACGCGTGGTTCGGGACGTGTGCTGACATAACGCAAGTCCGCATCAAGCGTGAGATTGGGTCCGATATTCATTGATGATCGCAGCGATGCATTATGCTTGGGGTCATTGCGCACTTGCGACAGGCCAAGCAGTTCGCTCGCGCCGGGCTTGAACTCGAAATCCCCCAGCAACAGCCCATAATGCGCAGTAAGCCGCCACCAATCGGTGACGTTAACGTCGGCCCACGCCTCAACCCCGTAAGTGCTGCCCTTGATATTGTTGCCCCATATCAATGGAAGGAATGTAACAGGCGTAAGCTCGATGGTGCGCAAATCGTCATAGACATTGTAGAATGATGAAACGGAGACGGACACATCGGGTGTCGGTTTAAACCGTGTCCCAAATTCAAAAGCTGTAACTTTTTCGATTTTGTAATTTGGATCGCCAATCAGGAATAATGATGGACCGACCGTTTCCACGACTTCGGTGTCAAAGGGCGTGGGTGAACGGATCGCCCGCGATGCCGCCGCCCAGAATAATGTGTCCGGATCAGGTTGCCACGCAAGGCGCAGATTGGGCATGAGCGTTGTGCCAGTATAAGGCCCGTTTTCAAGCTTTAGGCCAAGCGTTGCCTTTAATTTGGGGCTGAGTGTAATCGTGTCCTGGGCAAAGACATTGCCCAGCTTTAAAGTCCGGTCCGCAGGCGAGAAAGCAAGGCCGCCAGTTGCATCTGTTTCAAATTTGCTGATTCTAATCCCGCCGCCCACAACCAGAGCATGGTTCCCCAGACCAATTGTCTGTTGCGCGTCGAGGTCGTAATTTTCGATGCCGAGGTCAATGCCCTCCGCTTCATTCCGGCGGGTTAGCCGGTCATAATAAGCTTGCACCTGAAGCTCGCCATTCGCCTTGGTCCGCGTCCAGCGCGCGACTAAGTTATGGCCGCGCACCGTTTGATCGGTACGGGTGCCTTGGTTGATCTTGGCTTTAAAAATATCGCCTTGAAATGTGATCAGGTCCTCTGCTGCTGCATTCCAATCTGTACGAAACCCGCCTTGAATCCGGTCCCATCCGTCTCCGGCACCAGTGCGCGCCGCGGTTTGGGTTTCGTCGATGCTAAATGCCTTGGTGTAAAAACGGTAATTGACGTCGGGCCCAAGGGTGCCGCCATAGCGGATGCCTACAACCTTTTCCTGATTTCCGACCGCAAGGTCAACCAATGCGCCCTGTGATTCTGCCGTATTTCGCGTGATGATGTTGATGACGCCGGTAACGGCGTTTGCACCCCACAAAGTCGACCCAGGGCCGCTGATCACTTCAATGCGGTCTACGTCTGAAAGGAGGACATCCTGCGCGTCCCAATAGATGCCCGAAAACAACGGCGAATAAACGCTCCGCCCGTCAATTAGAATGAGAAGTTTATTGGGAAAATTTTGGGCAAGTTCATTGCCCGACATGCCGCGGGCGGTAATGGTGTAGCGGCTGGCTCCGGTCTGCGCGACCTGCAGATTAGGGGCCAAACGGAGCGCTTCGGGTATCGTCTGCGCTCCGGACCGCGCAATGTCGGCTTGCGATATGACATAAATCGCGGCTGGCGCCTCGCTTAGCTTTCCTTCGCTCTTGAATACCGACGAGACATTTACGTCGGATAGTTCTTCGATCGACATCTGACGAAGGGCGTCCAGCGTCTGTGCATTTGCTGCCGTTTGGAGGAATAAAAACAAACTGATACTGAACGTCGCGTTCATTATTGTGCGCGCCCGGCGTGCGAATGCCATTTTGTCCCCCCTTTGCCGGTTACCCGATTTCCTCGGACTTTAACGACGCGTACAAAGGTTTGTTCCAGAGTATCTGGTCAAAGGCGCGTTTTTTTGGATGGTGAATTGCCCGTTGCCGTGTGTGCCGTGTTGCAGCGAACAAAATTGATCGGGCAATGGCTTTGGCAGCAGTCCCAGAAATTGATGGTTAACGTAAAGTGGCCATGGAACCCGCCCCGGCGCGCCACGTTTTGGACCTCATACGAATGTCCGACGCAATTTGCGGTGAGGAATATGATGCAAATTTTCGAGCAGCCGACGGTGCAGCTACAGCGTCAAAGGCGTGAGCATGCACGCGCCTGCGTTAAAATCATGGCTGCAATCCGGGTGTCTGGAGGGATACGGAACAAGGTGCGTATCATCGATCTCTCGCGCACGGGGTTTCAGATGGAATGTCTGGCCTTTATCCCGAATGATCGCCCTGTGTTTATGACTTTGCCAGGATTTGTGCAGTTGGAATGCGCAATCATTTGGCAATCGGAATGGCATTATGGTTGCAAATTCATTTCGCCGCTTCATCAGGCGGTGCACGATCATATTGTTGCGGCATATCCAATCTTGGGAGCAGCGGGTAATTTTGGCTAGATATCATTAGATATGTTCGCAAGACGCCCGACCGTTCTTGCTCAAGCCTGCATCCTGTTTCCACGACCGCCGAAAGTATACGAATTATGACGCCAAAAAAAAAGGGAAGCATCAGCCCCCCTTTTTCGTTATTGGTA
>JAZKGS010000111.1:0-6788 GCA_040385805.1 Pseudomonadota bacterium
GAATCAGATAACCGATATGGTTACTTGTAGGAAAGTGGTTTTTTGTGCGGTGGATGAAAACAGTGCCATCACCCTACCCCGTTCGCATCGAGCGAAGACGAGATGCCGTGAAGGCGCGCATGCTTTGTGGGTGTCTCGACTACGCTCGACACGAACGGTTTAGGGGCAAGCGCGGCCTTGTCCGTGTGATTAACCTCCGCGTTCTCTGCGCCTCTGCGGGCCAAAAATGGATTCACGCAGAGGCGCAGAGGACACAGAGAAGTAAATTGAACAATTCCCAGTTTCGTTCGTGTCGAGCGTAGTCGAGACACCATGAAGGCGTAACCAACGCAGCCGCCCCGCACCCCATAAAAAAGGCCCGAACCATCTCGGGTCCGGGCCATGAGTTGGATGTTCGCGGGAGGAACATCGGGAGGTGGCGGGGCGTAAAAGGAGAGGAGAGAACGCCCCGCCACCAAGCTCTGAATGTTTTACGTGGGTCGTGCGGACGAAGCGAAAAACCGGTTCCCACTTTTTCTGCCGCACTCCCGAATTCTATGTTGGTCGTGCGGACGAAGCGAAAAACCGGTTCCCACTTTTTCTGCCGCACTCCCGATTAATAATTATACGCGCGCTCCCCATGCTCGGTGAGGTCGAGGCCTTCACGTTCGGCATCTTCGGTTGGACGAAGACCAGTGGTGAATTTCAGCGCGTAGAACAGGATGGCCGAAACAACGCCTGTCCAGATGACCGTCGTGCCGACCGCCCAAATCTGCGTCATCACTTGGCCAGCCATGTCATATTCGCCGGGAACAGCCGGGAAGACGGTATAATCGAACCAGCCCTGACCACCCAAAGCCGGGTCAGCGACAATGCCAGTGCCGATCGCGCCGACGATGCCGCCAATGCCGTGGACGCCAAAAACGTCGAGCGTGTCGTCATAGCCAAGCTTGTTCTTCACATAAGCGACGAAGACATAGCATAGACCCGATGCTGCAAAGCCAAGCAGGATGGATGTCATCGGCGCTGCAAATCCGCTGGCTGGCGTGATGGCGACAAGGCCAGCAACTGCGCCAGTGACGGCACCAAGCAACGAAGGTTTGCCATGGTGGAACTGTTCAATCAGGCACCACGCCACCGCAGCTGCCGCCGTCGCAACAAAGGTGTTGATGAATGCAAGTGCCGCAAGGCCGTTGGCTTCCAGATTGGAGCCAGCGTTAAAGCCGAACCAGCCCACCCACAGAAGCGATGCGCCAATCATGGTCATGGTCATCGAATGTGGCGGGGTTGCTTCCTTGCCATGTCCGACGCGCTTGCCAACGATGAGGCAGCCGACGAGACCAGCAATACCAGCGTTGATGTGCACCACGGTGCCACCAGCAAAGTCGAGCGCGCCCCAGCCCCACAACAGGCCCATATCTGTTGGTGCATCGACGAGGAAATCTGGCCCTGCCCAATACCAAACCATATGCGCGATCGGGAAATAAGCGAAGGTCAGCCACAATACCGTGAAGATCATTAACGGCGTAAACTTGATGCGCTCTGCAAATGCCCCGACAATCAGCGCTGGGGTGATGCAGGCAAAGGTCATCTGGAACACGACAAAGGCATATTCGGGGATGTAAACGTTGTTGCTGAACGTCGCGGCATAGGTTGTCGCATCGACCCCTTGCAGGAACATCTTGGAGAAGCCGCCTATGAAGGCATTACCGCTGGTGAAGGCAAGGCTGTAGCCATAAGTCACCCAGACCAGCGCCGCGACCGACACGATCATGAAAACCTGCATCAGCAAGCTGAGCATATTTTTTGTACGCACCAGGCCGCCGTAGAACAAGGCGAGCGCAGGAATGGACATGAGCAACACCAATGCCGAGCTGATAAGCATCCAGGTTGTATCGCCCTTGTCGACCATGCCGGCCATTTGTTCGACGGTCGGGCCCTTGATCGGGCCTTCGGCAATTGCAGCTGTTGCCGCAACCTCGGCCACAGCAGCGTCAGCCGCCGCTGCGCCGTCAGCTGCTTTCTCAACAGCCTCCTGCGCAAAGGCGGGCAAAGCGGCGAACAATGTCGCCCCCGCCGCGCCCAAAAATTTCAGTGTTTTTGACATTATCTGGTTCCCCTAGCTTGATTTATTCGCGTCAAAGCGCGGTTTCGTTGGTGTCGCCGGTGCGGATGCGTAACGCACCAGCGAGTTCGAATTCGAAAATCTTGCCATCGCCAATCGCGCCGGTTTCGGCGGCGTGCTGAATGGCCTCAATGACCGCAGGTGCCTGATCGGTCGCGCAGGCGATCTCGATTTTTACCTTGGGCACCATGTTGGTTTCATATTCGGCACCACGGTAGATTTCGGTCTGGCCCTTTTGCCGGCCAAAGCCCTTAACCTCAGTCACGGTCATACCCGACACGCCAAGTGCGGTGAGCGCTTCGCGGACCGGGTCCAGCTTGTGCGGTTTAATAACGGCGATAATATATTTCATGCAGACCCCCCGTTGGTTGTGCAGTGCAATATGCAAACGCCGTGCCAGAAAGCAGAAACGACGCAAAAGCGCACATACTCAGATGTTTGGGGAAATCGAGGGCTCAATGCCCGCGCTCAATATGCCTATTATTTAATCAGCCATATCGCGCTGCTTAATATTTAGGCAATTAACCTATTTGCATCGTCGCCCATAATGGCAAGTGGTCCGACGCCTGTTTCGACAAAGGCGAAATATGGGAATCGGCGGCGGTGACTTTCAATTCATGGCTGACGATAATGCGGTCAAGGCACGCCACCGGGCGCGAGGTGTGGAAGCTTTTGGGCGTTTGCACCAACCGGTGATGGTGAAAAGCAAGCTCGCTCAACGCGCCCTTGTCCGACCATTGGTTGAAATCGCCCATCATTACCGTTGGCATAAAGCGCGGGCTGGCATCAATCGCGGCAAGCAATGCGCGGATTTGCTTGCGCCGCCACAGGCCAGACAGATCGAGATGCACGCCAATGACACGCAGCGGGTGCCCGTCCACTGAAAGCTCCGCCATCACCGCTCCGCGCGGTTCAAGCGTCGGCATGTCGATGGGTTGGGCATGGCGAACCTCGATCCCCTTGCGGATCAAAATCGCATTGCCATGCCAGCCAATCGCCGCCGGGCGAAAGTTCAGCGGCACCGGCACATAAGGCGAATCCGCCTCCAGCATCGCCAAAGGGATCGCGCTCACGCGCGCGCCAAAACGGCGGTCGACCTCTTGCAGCGCGACAATGTCGGCGTCGATTTCGTTGAGCACCGACAGGATTCGCGCTGGATTGCGGCGTTGATCCAGCCCCACCGCTTTGCGAATATTATAGGTCGCAACCTTGATCGCGTGGCTCATGAAATTTTCACGCCGTTAATTTGCTGGGCCAAAGAACCGGTCAGTGGCGCGCGTGGGCAGGCCATCGATACTGCGGTTGCGTTTCTTCGTTTTGGCAACCCAAGCCACAGGATCGGACTGCGCATGATATTTGGTGAGCGTATCGCGCTCGCGTTCAAACGACATGAACGGCACGCCCCAGCCGCAACTGCCCTGAACGCTTTCCACATCAATCAGGAATATCTGACGGGTGCCCGGCAGAATCGTGAAATGCGCGGCAAGCGCTTCCCACGCAGCGTCCTGCGGCAAGACCGCTTGACCCTTACCGTAAATCCGCAAGATCAACGCTGGCCGATCAAAGTCACAGAACATGATGGTGATGCGTCCATCCGCCGTCAGATGCGCGTGGGTTTCATTGCCTGACCCACCCAGATCAAGATAGGCCACGCGCGATGGCGACAGGACGCGGAAAGAATCATAGCCCTTGGGCGATAAATTAATCCGCCCGTCCGACGCCGCAGTTGCGACGAAGAACACCGGCTGCTTGCCGATCATCTGAATCTGTTTGTCGGTCAGTGTTTCGGTAAAATCGGACATACGCCGGTTTTGACGCAATACGGTCGAGAGCGCAACCTAACAGGCGGTCAAATATAGTTTACCAAGCGTGTCCGTCTGCCACCGCTTCCGCCTCGCCTGCGCGGTGCGCGCGGCCAAGCACAGCGTTACGGTGCGGAAAGCGGCCAAAGCGCGTAATCATCGCCTGATGATCCAGAGCAAATTGCGTCAGGCGCTGGTCACCCAAAGCACTGATGAGCCGCACGGATTCCCGCTGGTCGGCTTCGTCTTCGCTATGTTCGAAGGGCAGATACAAAAACAGCCGTTCATTCTTGCCCAGCCCATTATCCAGCCCGCGCTTGACGCTCTCGCGTGCTATCGCAAGGGCAATATGGTCTGTCGCAAAGGTTTCGGCGTCGCCCCGAAAGGCATTGCGCGGGACCTGATCGAACAGGATAATCGCCGCCAAGGCCGTTTGCGGATCACCGGTAAAGGCATCCACTGGCTGGCTGCGCAATGCCTCGCGCCAGCCTGCAAAATTGTCGGTAACGGCTTGATCGAAATCGGGTCCACCGCCGAACCAATCGGCATCGCCGTGTTCTTCAAACCAGAAACGCAGCAATGTCGTCGCCCAATCCGCGGGCGGCATCTTTAATTCAACGTTCTCGTCTTCTTCGTCGTCCATCAGCCAGCCGTCCCGCCGACGGTCAGTGCGCTGACCAACGTTGTCGGTTGTCCAACGCCTGCTGGCAGGCTTTGCCCCGCCTTGCCGCAGACGCCGACGCCTTCATCAAGTGCCATGTCGTTGCCAAGGCCAATGACCTTGTTCAAGACAGTCGGGCCGTCACCGATGAGGGTCGCGCCCTTGATCGGGTCGCCAAGCTTGCCGTCCTTGACCAGATAGGCCTCGGTGCAGCTGAACACGAATTTGCCGGACACGATATCAACCTGTCCGCCGCCGAAGCTTTTGGCGAAAATGCCGTTTTTGACGCGGCTGAGCAGTTCGGCAGGGTCGTCATTGCCGCCCCGCATGAAGGTGTTGGTCATGCGCGGCATCGGCGTATGGGCAAAGCTTTCGCGGCGGCCATTGCCGGTCGGCTCGACACCCATCAGGCGGGCGTTCATGCGGTCCTGCATGTAAGCGCGCAATATGCCGTCTTCGATCAGGACATTTTCCTGAGTCGGTGTGCCTTCATCATCAATCGACAACGACCCGCGCCGGTTCTGCATCGTGCCATCGTCGACAACGGTCACGCCGGGCGCAGCCACGCGCTGACCGATCTTGCCGGAAAAGGCGCTGCTGCCCTTGCGGTTAAAATCGCCCTCAAGGCCATGGCCAACTGCCTCATGCAGCAACACACCTGGCCAGCCGGGTCCAAGCAGCACAGTCATTTCGCCCGCAGGCGCGGCGACCGAACGCAGGTTGGTCAGCGCCTGCGCCAAGGCGACGTCAATTGCATGTTCCCACTCATGTTCTTCAAACAATTTGTCGTACAGATAGCGACCGCCAAAGCCATAGCTTCCGGTTTCGCGGCGGTCGCCATCCTGCGCGACGATGGCTACATTCAGGCGCACCAGCGGCCGGACGTCAGTAGCAAAAAAGCCGTCGGCGCGGACAATTTCGACAACGCTCCAGCTGCCCGACAGGCTAACGCTGACTTGCGCTACGCGCGGGTCACGTGCACGCGCGGCGGCGTCGATCTGCTGGCAAAGCGCAACCTTTTGCGCGAAGGGCACCAGCTCAAGCGGGTTGCCGTCGGTGTATAAATGCCGGTTGTTCTGGCGCGGTGGCGGCGCGGGTTGGTCCTTCGTCGGGTCCAGCAGCTTCAATGTTTCGCCAGCACGGCGGATCGCAGTCTCGCTCATGTCATTGGCATGGCTGAACCCGGTCATCTCGCCCGATACCCCGCGCAAGCCAAAGCCCGAGCCAGTCGAATAATCCGCCATTTTGAGGCGACCATCGTCAAAGCCAAAGCTCTCGGTCGCGCTGTACTGGAGATAAAGCTCCCCATCATCGCAGGCCTTCAACGCATCACGCGTAATCCGCTGCGCTGCGTCGGGGTCAAGAAGGCCGGGTTGATAGAGATATCCGCGTGGGTCAGTGTAAGTCATCTGACCTATATGGGACGGTGCGGCGGCGGTTGAAAGGGTAATTTGTGTAAATCCTCGTTGCACACCGCAAACCCGTTCGCATCGAGCGCAGTCGAGATGCCGTGAGGTTGCCGGCGAACGATGGGTGTCTCGTCTACGCTCGACACGAACGGGTTTTTGTGGGCGCGCTTCTCCACTCGCGTTCGTCTCGAGCCCCTCGACGAACCAAGGACTCGAGACCCCCTGAAAGCATACCCAAACGCAAAGTTGGTTTTCTCTGGCGCATAACATCCCTAAAGCCCCCAGCATGACCACGCGATTCCAGTTTTCGATATCCGCCACCGACGGCAAGGCACGCACTGGCAGCATCCAGATGCTGCGCGGCGAGATTCGTACGCCTGCATTCATGCCCGTCGGCACTGCTGCAACCGTCAAGGCGATGCGCCCTGCCGAAGTGCGGGCAACGGGTGCGGACATCATTCTTGGCAATACCTATCACCTCATGCTGCGGCCCGGCGCGGAACGCGTCGCGCGGCTGGGCGGACTGCATAAATTTTCGGGCTGGGACAGGCCGATATTAACTGACAGCGGCGGCTATCAGGTGATGAGCCTGTCGGCATTGCGCAAGATTACAGAAGAAGGCGTGTCGTTCCAAAGCCATCTCGACGGGTCGAAACATATGCTGTCGCCCGAACGCTCCATGGAAATCCAGCGATTATTGGGCTCCGACATTGTGATGGCGTTCGACGAATGCCCCGCCAATGGCGTGTCGCGCGATGACGCGATCAAATCGATGGAATTGTCGATGCGCTGGGCAAAGCGATCACGCGACG
>JAZKGS010000112.1:0-18874 GCA_040385805.1 Pseudomonadota bacterium
CCGGCACGCCGCATTTCGAGTGCGGTGCTTTCGACCACTCAGCCATCTCTCCGCAATTCAAAGGGGCTGGTCATTGCCGGTTAAACGGCGCACCCCCATGACAGAGCGGGGCCATTAACTGATGTTTTTCGCTTTGCCAAGCGACAAGGTTGATTTGCGCGTCATAAAATATGATATTGTATTGATGAACGAAGTAATACTCCCTCCCGACATTGCCGAAGCCGCGTTTTCCATTGGATCCGTGGTGCGGCACCGCATCTTCGATTTTCGCGGCGTCGTGTTCGACATCGACCCAGTCTTTGCCAATAGCGAGGAATGGTATCAATCAATCCCCGAACCCGTGCGCCCGGCAAAGGACCAGCCATTTTACCATCTGTTCGCCGAAAATTCGGAGAGCAGCTACATCGCGTATGTCAGCCAGCAAAATCTATTGCCTGATCACAAGCAAGGCCCAATCAACCATCCCGGCATTGATGCGGTGTTTGAAGGTTGGAACGGCGATCAGTATCAGCTGAAGCGTATCATGCGTCAGTGAGTTTTAGCCGGCATCGCAGCGATCCAGTCGCGTAGCAACGCGGCGCCTTCTTTGTGTACTGTTGAACGGCCAAGTTCAGGCATCGCGACGCCCGGGTCTGTGCTTTCCATACGTTTGATCAGGATGGATCGATCCGGCTTACCCGGCGCAATTATGAAGTCCAGATCACCGCTCGCCCGCCCTGCGGCAACGGGGCGTTTGCCGATACCCAATGCTGCAGCATCCTGCGCAGAACCGTCGAGGAATAGCCCGCTATTGCTTGCTGAGCCCTTCGGCGCGTGGCAGTGGCCGCAATTGACCTTGAGATATTGCTTTGCCCTTTGATCCAAGTTTGCGTCATCGCTTGCGTCCCATCGCGCAAAGGGCTGAAGCTGCGCGAAGGCAGGCACCATCTTGGCGATACGCTGCTTATCGCTTTTGCGGGGAAATTCCATATTCTGCCACACAGGGCCGATGGGCATGATGTCGTTTGCGACCGAATGGCATTGTTTGCACTGGTTCTTGTTTGGCACGCTGTAGCTGATCGATGAACTCGCGCCATCATGTGCGAAGGTTACCGGCACGCGTTTACCGCCGACGCGTAGGTCAGCATCCGATCCATCTGCCCGCCAAACATAGGGCAAGGCGACCCAACCTGAAGCCTTGTGCAACAGCACGCGGGTTTCGATGACGTCCAAGCCGCCAGAAGCCGCTGGATAGCCAAAGCTTTTGATCAAGGCCGTGCCGACCGGGAAAATAAGCCGTCCATTTGTGTCCGCAGACACGGTTGCTCCGGCAGGTAAATATATAGATCGCTGTTTGGTGGCATAATCGCTGAATAACGGCGTGCGCAATTCATAGGGGATTAGCCGGTCCGAAGGCTTTGCCGCGCTGCCGTTGAAAAAACCGAAATCCGACAATTTGGCTGGGTTAGCCGCGTCCGTAATTGCGGCTTCAGAAATATTATCCGTGGCGGCAGATGACGCCACTGCAGCGGCAAAAATTGCCAGAAGCGGCAGCAGCAAACGCATTAGCGGACGATGGCTTCCATCGATTCTGGCAATATAATTGCTGGCAGACTAGCAGGCCGCGATGCCGAACGTGCAAGTGGCACTGGCTGCGCGGAGGTTGTTTCTGCCTTTGGGTCAGTCAGGCCAAGCGACAGCGCCATCACGTCGTCCTGGATGATCGGGCGAAGGTCCGCACCGCCCGCCCCGTCCCAGAAAATTGCAGGGAAGCTTCCACCCATTGCAGCAGCGATTTCGGTGCCGCCGCGAAATTGCGGGGCCCATCCGGCGCGGCTGTGTTGGTTATCCCAAATCACGACATCGCGTGGCAACGGATCATATTTTGTATCCTCGTAAGGAAAGCGATAGCCAACCACCATGATGTTTGTCGTGCCGTTTTCGCCGATGACATTGTCAAAAATCTCAACCTTCCGATTGGCCATGACCATGATGCCGGTTCCAGTCGGCACATTGGCGACGATATTGCCCTTTGGCGCGAAATTCTGAGTCATATTGTCGACAATGATATTGCCGAAAATGCGGACATTATGTCCGCCCATTTGCGGCAGATTGGGCAAATCAAACACCAAAATTCCGCCGGTATTATGAGCAGCGATGTTGTCATACACGTCGGCGTCGAAGCTGTTCTCAATTTCGATGCCGGCAACGTTTTCAACCGCCGTGGAATTGCGCACGATGATATTGCGCGATTGCCCGACATAGATGCCGGCATCCGACGCGCCGCGGACCAGCACGGAATCAATCAAGACGTCCTTGCTTTCAACCGGATAGATTCCATAGGCGCCGTTCGTTGCCTTCGGTCCGCCGGTCCATTCAACGCGGAGTTTGTGATAGACGATGCGGTCAGCGCCCTTGGATTTAATCCCGTCGCCCTTGCTGTTTTCAACTGCAAACTCACGAAGGACAACATCGTCCGAGGTCACCAAAAGCCCCTCGCCTGCGCCCTGTTGCCCCGAAAAATCGAGCGTGGTTTCAAGTCCGCCCTGCCCTTTGACGGTAACGCGATCAACATCGAGCGAAAGGCCGTCGGTTAGGGCAAACCTGCCCGCTTGAAGCTCAACAATGTCGCCGGGTTCAGCGGCAATCAGCGCCTCCTGCAACCGTTCTTGCGCGCCCGCCCCCGGCGCAACTTGAATAGTTTTTGCATAAGCAGGTTGAACAAGCGCGCTCAAAGCTGCGCCAACGAATATCAGGTCCCTCATCCTCATCGGCGCAACATGCCTCAGAGAGCAAGAAATGCAAGCAGGTTTAAGGGGCATCCCCCAAGATCCACTCGACGCCTGCGTCGGCATGGATTTCGGTGCTGTCATAAATTGGCAAGACGTTGGCTTTGGTATCGACCAGCATGCTCAATTCTGTGCATCCAAGCACAACTGCCTTGATACCTTCTTGGTCTATTTCGGTAATGATGGTTTTTAACGTCCGTTCGGAATCGCGCTTCACGATACCGTGCATCAATTCGTCGTAAATGATCCGGTCTAGGTCTTTCACATCATCCATTTCGGCAGGCAGCAAAGATACACCATGCTTCACAAGCCGCTGGCGATACCAATTTTCCGCCATGACGTTCGCGGTGCCAAGCAACGCAGCCGATGCCACTGCATCCGCCTTCATCTTTTCACCAACCGCATCGGCGATATGGATGACAGGCACAGAGACCGCCGTAGAGACCTCATCGAACACTTTGTGCATGCTGTTGGCACCGATGAGCAAAGCAGTGGCGCCAGCCTGCTCCAAACGGCGCGCAGACCCTATCAAGACCTCAGCGACATGCGCCCAATCGTCTTGTGTGCTAGCCTTGCCAACATCGCAAAAATTGAGGCTCTCGATCAACAATGGCGCATTGCACGCCCCATTGGTGCGCCGAAGCACTTGTTTGTTGATGCGGGCGTAATACAGCTCGGTAGAATACCAGCTCATACCACCGATCAATCCGAGTTTACGCATATTCATCACCTTTGACAGAGAAACAAATACCGCCCCGAGTTGGCTCGGGGCGGCGTTTATCTGTCGATAGCTTGAACTGGCCTAATGCTGCAAGGCCTTGACGATATCCTCACACATCTTCTTCGCATCGGCGAGAAGCATCATTGTTTGATCCATGTAGAACACGTCATTGTCGACCCCCGCATAACCGACGCCGCCCATCGAACGTTTGACGAAGAACACGGTCTTTGCCTTGTCCACGTCGAACACGGGCATGCCATAAATGGGCGATGTCTTATCGGTCTTGGCCGCCGGGTTCACAACGTCATTGGCACCAATGATGAACGCCACATCGGCTTGGGCAAATTCGCTGTTGATATCCTCAAGCTCGAAAACTTCGTCATAAGGCACCGATGCCTCGGCCAGCAATACGTTCATGTGACCCGGCATACGTCCGGCAACCGGGTGGATGGCATACTTGACCGAAACGCCCTGTTTTTTGAGGACATCCGCCATTTCACGCAAAATATGCTGCGCCTGCGCAACCGCCATGCCGTAACCGGGCACAATTATAACGCTTTCGGCTTGCTGCATCATATAGGCGGCGTCTTCGGCAGAACCACGCTTCCACGGGCGCTGTTCCTTGGCCTCGCCGCTGGATACAGCCGCCTCAGCGCCAAAACCGCCGGCGATAACGCTGATGAAGCTTCGGTTCATGGCCTTGCACATGATGTAGGACAGGATCGCACCAGACGAACCGACAAGCGCGCCTGTGATGATCATCGCCGTGTTGTGCAGCGTGAAGCCCATTGCGGCTGCCGCCCAACCGGAATAGCTGTTCAGCATCGACACCACGACGGGCATATCCGCGCCGCCAATGGGGATGATGAGCAAGAAGCCGATAAGGAAAGCAAGTGCGGTTATTGTCCAGAATATCCACGGACTTTGGTCAATGGTGAAATAACCAATGAGGCCCAAGATCGCCGCCAATGTGCCAAGGTTGATGACGTGGCGGAGTGGCAAAAGGATTGGTGCACCCGACATTTTGCCTGCCAGTTTCAGGAACGCGATCACGGAGCCAGAGAAGGTAATTGCACCGATCGCGATACCCAGACCCATTTCAACGCGACTGACCGGGTTTATCAGGCCGTCTTCGCCAACAATGCCAAAGGCAACCGGGTTCAGGAACGCGGCAGCAGCAACCAACACTGCAGCCATACCCACCAACGAGTGAAACGCAGCAACAAGCTGCGGCATGTCGGTCATGGCGATCTTGCGTGCGGTCACCCAACCGATGCCACCACCGATTGCGATAGCGCCCAATATTTCAGGCAACGACGCGACTTCGTGGGTGATCAATGTTGTGACCACGGCAATCAACATGCCAGCCATGCCAAAACGGTTACCGCGTTGCGATGTGGCAGGCGAAGAAAGTCCGCGCAGTGCCAATATGAAAAATACGCCGGAAATCAAATAGGCGAGCATGACCCATGCAGGAGGAGCGATATGTTCCAACTTAACGCTCCTTTTTCTTGTACATCGCCAGCATGCGTGCCGTCACAGCAAAGCCGCCGAAGATGTTCACGCTGGCCAATGCAACTGCGATTAGGCCAAGCCACTTGGCCGTAGGTGAACCCTCCGCCGCTGCCGCGATCAACGCGCCCACGATAATGACTGAAGAAATCGCGTTGGTCACCGCCATCAATGGCGTGTGGAGCGCAGGTGTTACTGACCAGACGACATAATAGCCCACGAAACAGGCCATCACGAAGATGGATAAAATCGAAATAAAGTCCATTATGCCCCCTTACGCCAACAGGCGTTCATTCACGACCTTGCCATCCTTCGTTAGACGGATTGCTGCGGTAATTTCATCGTCATCTGGCAATACAGGTTTGCCAGCTTCCTTGTCCCAAAATGCGGACAGGAAGTTGAACAGGTTCCGCGAATAGAGCGCCGATGCGTCCGCCGCCAAATGAGCAGGTGTGTTGCTGTAGCCAACAATTTTAACGCCATGCTTGATGACGATTTCGTCTGCCTTCGATCCCTCGACATTGCCACCTTGCGCAACTGCAAGATCGAAAATGACCGAGCCTGGCTTCATGCTCGCGATTTGCGCATCCGACACCAAACGCGGTGCCGGGCGGCCCGGAATCAGCGCGGTGGTGATGACGATGTCTTGCTTGGCAATATGCGCGGAGACGAGTTCCGCTTGCGCCGCCTTATATTCGTCGGACATTTCGGTGGCGTATCCGCCAGCGCCCTCGCCCTCAATACCAGCGACATTCTCGACGAAGATCGCCTTTGCGCCTAGGGATTCAATCTGCTCCTTGGTCGCCGAACGCACGTCCGTTGCGGACACTTGCGCGCCCAGACGGCGTGCTGTGGCAATCGCCTGAAGCCCAGCCACACCAACCCCCATGATGAAGGCTTTGGCCGCGCTTACCGTACCGGCTGCGGTCATCATCATCGGGAAAGCACGGCCATAGACCGAAGCGGCCTCAATTACCGCCTTGTATCCCGACAAGTTCGACTGGGACGACAATATATCCATTGACTGCGCACGCGTGATGCGCGGCATGAACTCCATCGCCAGCGCCTCAACGCCGGCCTTTGCATAATCGTCAATACGCGACCGCTGACCAAACGGGTCAAGCCCAGCCACCAGCCACGCGCCCGACTTCATACCTGTCAGCGCCTTGGGCTCTGGTCCTTGAACGCCAAGGACAATGTCCGCGTCTTTCAGGACCGAAGCAAGGTTACCGACTGAAGCGCCGGCGGCTTCATAATCGCCGTCCCCAATGGACGCGCCCGCACCTGCTCCGTTTTCGACCGAAACTGTCGCACCCAGTGCGATGAATTTCTTGACGGTTTCAGGTGACGCAGAAACGCGGGTTTCGCCGAGGGTAGTTTCCCTCAGTACAGCGATCTTTACCACTTAGGCCGCGCGGCTTGCGATGATCAAAACAACAATTGCTGTAACAATCGCAGTTACAATTGTTCCCCATTTGAAAAATGTGACGAAACTCGAATATGTCTCTTTTGCCGGTCCAAGGTCGTGATCGTTTGTCAAAACAGCCTCCATCTAAACTTTAATTACGCAAATGCCTTAACTGGTGATTTTCCAATGCTCAAGCGGGATGAACAAAGAAAATGTCATTGCTGCTTAATCGGCTCTTTACCCATTTGCGTTACCAAGACGTCCAAGGACCTAGAATGGACGGCGCATGCAGGAACGAGAGACACGGTTATTGATGCTTGTTGACGACGAACCAGCCCAGTGCAGGCTGGTTTCGGCAATTGCATCACGTGCGGGTTGGCGCACCGTTTTCGCGCGCGATTCCGAAACGGCGATCGCAATGCTTGGAACGCAGGACGGCATGATGCTGGACGCGATTTTGCTAGACCAATGGGTCCCTGGTGCGGATTCAGCCTCGTTAATTTCCGAATTAAAGTCCCGCCGACCCGCGCTTCCCATATTGTTGATGACGTCGATTGGTTCAAATGAAGCCGCTATTGATGCCATGCGGGCTGGCGCGTCCGATTATATCATCAAGCCCGTCGCGCCCGAGCGGCTCATTGCCGCCTTGAGCATGGCTGCCGACAAGAGCAAGCAATTAGGTGAACTCCACCCGCTCACGGAGAAAATTACACAGCCGCTGGCTTTTGAGGAAATCATTGGCTCTGCACCTGCGTTTCGCACGGCATTGGCCATCGCCGCAAAAGCGGCACGCAGCCGCGCCCCGATCTTTATCGAAGGCGAACATGGTGTCGGCAAAGAAGTCGTCGCCGATGCCATCCAGGCGGCAAGTCCGCGTTCCAAACTACCTTATCTAAAAGTCAACTGCGGCGCGATATCCGGCACGCTATTGGACTCAGTGCTGTTCGGCCATGAAAAAGACGCGTTCGCCGGCGCCTTTGACCGGCGCATTGGCATTTTCCAGCAGGCTGAGGGTGGGACGGTGTTCCTCGATGAAGTCGACCAGCTTCCTGCTGAAACGCAGGTTCGGTTGGTGCGATTGTTAACGCAGAACGAAATCTCGCCCGTTGGCGCGGCGCACAGTTACCGCATTGATGTACGACTTTTATCCGCAAGCAATTTGAACCTGGCCGACAGGTTAGAGTCGGGCGAATTTCGCGAAGACCTTTATTACCGGTTGAACGTGGTTCAACTTACGATTCCGCCATTGCGCGAACGCACTTCGGATATTCCGGCCTTGGCGCGCCATTTCCTTGGCCGCATGGCAAGCCAACCTGGCCTCCGCAGCCTTGGCATAACCGACGAAGCACTCACGATGCTGCGCGGCTATGATTGGCCAGGCAATGTCCGGCAATTACAGAGCGTATTGTTCCGCGCTGCGGTGCTTTGCGACCGAGATGCGCTCACGCCGGGAGAGTTCCCGCAGATTTCTGCAACAGTTGGCGTCCCCGGCAATGGCGGGTCCGGAGGGGCCGGATCGAATGACGGCATTGGTGTGACGCTGTATGAACACGACGGCAATATGCGTCCGCTTGAGGAAATCGAGGCTGATGTCATCCGCCTGGCCATTGGCCATTATCGCGGCCGCATGACAGAAGTTGCCCGCCGACTGGGTATCGGCAGGTCAACCTTGTATCGAAAACTTGCCGACCTTGGGATCAGCGACGCAGCTTAGGCGCTTTTGCCCAGCAACGCCTGCGTAACCCAGAAACCGGCAAGCGAAGCGGAGCCAGTCAGGAACGTGCCCCAGATGATATCGAGCACAGTGACTTTCATGCTCCACACTTTCAACGTGGCGTAATTGGTCAGGTCGTAGGTCATGTAACAAAAGAAGCCAAGCAACGCGCCCCAAATAAGCGCCGTTTGCCATTTCCCTGTCAGTAACGCTGGACCAACAGCAAAAATCATCATCCCCAAGATATATAGCAAATAAAAGATGATCGCTGGCCCCAAACGGAAGCCACTCTTCATCATCATCTCGCCAATCTCTGGCTGATAGAGCCTTGTATACATCGTCCGAAGCCAGACGCTGTCAATAAGCGCAAAGGCAACGCCAGTCGCAATGTAGCCGACAATATATTTTATAAGCATTCCGATATTCCCCCTCAGACGCACCAAATGTGCCCGCCAGACCACATCGGGTCAAGGCAGCCAAATGGCTGTAGGCTATATCGTTGCAGTCAAGGCCGCATCGCGCAGGCCACGCCAAACCTGAACCGCTTGCACGGTTTCGGCGGCGTCATGCACCCGGACGATATGCGCGCCTTGCTCAATGGCTTTCATCGCAAGGAAAATAGACCCGCCAAGACGGTCGTCTGCGCCCGCTTCGTTCGAGAGCGCGCCAATCAGCCGCTTGCGGCTCGCGCCGAACAATAAAGCGCAGCCTAAACCATGGTAGATCGACAGATTGTTGATGATGGCCAAATTTTCAGTCAGCGATTTTCCAAAGCCAATTCCCGGATCGACCAATATCTTGTCACGCGGCAACCCGGCGGCTTCGACCTCGGAGACGCGCTGTTCAAGCCAGTCGAACACATCGTATACGACATCATTATACACTGCGTCCTTATGCGGGTCGCTGCTCTGGCTTGGGGCGTGCATCAGGACGACGGGAACGCCGCTAGCGCGCGCTACTTCCCCAGCGCGGTCGTCATATAGCAGCGCCGAAATGTCGTTGATCATCGCCGCGCCCGCGTGAATCGCGCCCTCCATGACCGAAGCCTTGCGGGTATCGATTGAGATTGCAGTTCCAGCGCCAGCCAACCTGCGGATGATTGGCTCGACGCGCGTGAGCTCTTCGCCTTCCCAGACCAGAGCCGAACCGGGCCGCGTAGATTCTCCGCCAACATCGATGATTGCAGCGCCCGCACTTGACATCGCAAAGGCAGCTTCGGCAGCGACTTCGGAGTCAAAATTCTTACCACCGTCCGAAAAGCTGTCGGGGGTTGCGTTGATAATGCCCATCACGTGCGGCTGATCAAATCGGATTGTGCGCGCACCCATTTGCAGCGCAGCGCGTGGTGCGGTTATGCGCCCCAGAAGCACTGCGCATCGTTCGCGTGTCTCATCAGGCAGCGCCGCCGCAAATGCCTCCCATGCAAGGACCGTCACCAAACGCCGCGTTGTGACTGTTTCAGCCCGCTCGATAAATTCAATCTGCGAGAACCACAGCATGGTTCCTGCAAGCCGCAAGCTCTCACCTTCGTGCCGCTGCGGGCTTTCGACAAAGCCAGTGGGACGAAGATAGATTTTGGTCACGGTTCAGTAGCAAGCAAATAGGTTTGGCGCAGATCGTCTATCGGCTTCATCGCGCCATCAGCGGCGGCATAATGCCAATAGGTCCAGCCATTGCAGCTTGGCGCGTTTTGAATGCTCGAGCCGACCTTATGGATTGAACCGTCCACTACGCCGCAAATGATGGAGCCGTCCGCGCGCACAATAGCTTCAAACTGCCGCTTACGGTCGAACAACTTCGTCCCGGGGTTCAAATAGCCAGCCTCAACCAATTGGCCAAAGGCGACCTTTGGCGCAGATTTTGGCGACTGCATGGTTTTGATGGCGCTTTCGTCTAGCGGCAAGGCAGCAGCAATGCGCTCTTCAGCAACTTCGCAATAAACAGCCTCACGCTCGCAGCCAATCCAGTCACGGCCTAGACGCCGCGCAACCGCGCCAGTTGTTCCAGTTCCAAAGAAAGGATCAAGCACCACATCGCCTGGCTTCGTGCAGGCAAGCAATATGCGATACAGCAATGCTTCTGGCTTTTGCGTCGGGTGTGCCTTCACGCCATTTCGCTTCAACCGTTCCTGCCCGCCACAAATCGGGATCAGCCAATCGGAACGCATCTGAAGCTCGTCATTCAACGTCTTCATCGCACGATAATTGAACGTATATTTTGATTTTTCGCTTTTCGATGCCCAGATCAGCGTTTCATGCGCGTTGGTAAAGCGCGTGCCCTTAAAATTGGGCATCGGGTTGGACTTGCGCCAAACAATATCATTCAGGATCCAATAGCCAGCGTCCTGTACTGCGGTGCCAACTCGGAAAATGTTATGGTAGCTGCCAATTACCCAAAGCGAACCGTTTGGCTTCAATATACGCCGTGCCTCGGCAAGCCATTCGCGCGTGAATTTGTCATAAATGGCAAAGCTGGCAAACTTGTCCCAGTCGTCATCGACTGCGCTGACCTTGCTATTATCTGGACGCAACAAGTCGCCGCCAAGCTGCAGATTATAGGGCGGGTCTGCAAATACCATATCGATCGAGCAATCGGGCAGTGAGCGCATGGCCTCGATACAGTCCATCCTCAGTATCTGATTGCGCGGCAATTCGGGCTCAGGTGCCAGCTTTGCTTTTGCTGCTGGTCTAATTTTCTCGATGACACCCATTGCCTACTCCCCTGGCGCTTACCGGCCTGCGATGAGTCAGAGCGAGCCTCAGGTCAAGCACGTTAACGCGCCAGGAATCGTCACAATCACGGACATGATGCCATCATCTGGGCGGAACGAAACGAGTCCGGCACAAGATGTGGAGTCTGATGAATCTGGGCAGACTCAACCCCTAGTGGTGTTGCCCGAAGGACTCACTGCCAATAAAAACTACAATAAAACCAGTTGCGAAACTGGCGCGAAGCTTTTCCGGTGCAACGGCGTAGGCCCATGCTCCCGAAGCGCGGCGAGATGGTCGGGCGTGCCATAGCCTTTGTTTCTTTCCCAACCATAATGCGCATGCTGCTGCGCGGCAGCGCACATCATCCGGTCGCGATGCTCTTTGGCGATGATAGAGGCTGCAGAAATGCAGGGTTCAATTGCGTCGCCACCCACAATCGCCCGCGCCGTCCAACGCCATTCGGGACTTCGGCCAGCAGGGGTCATGTTGCCGTCGATCAATACCTCAAGCGGGTCGCAGCCAAGTTTTGCGCACAGCGCATCAACCGCCAAGGTCATGGCCAGCATCGTAGCGCCAAATATGTTCAGGCGGTCAATGTCCTCAACGTCAACCACACCCACCGCCCATTGGCAACGGCGCTTGATCGTTGCCTCAAGCTCGGCACGACGCGCTGCGGTTAGCTTCTTACTGTCATCCAACCCGGACGGACGCGGTTTGCAGAGCATCACTGCTGCCGCCACTACAGGCCCTGCCAGAGGTCCACGCCCCGCCTCGTCTACACCAACGATCATATCCGCCATGCCGGGTAGCGCCGGTTTTCACCTGCGCTGTAGAGGCAGACCACATTCCCTGATGGATCAAACAAACGCGCCTCACGCCAGCCCCAGCTTTCGTCCTGCGGCAACTGTTCGAAGGCATAGCCTTGGCTGGCCAGCTCCGTCACCCAGGCATCAAGCCGTTTGCTCTCAAAATATACCACCGCCGATGCCGCGATATCGTCGCTTTGGTGAATGGAGAATGTCACGCCATTGGGCACTTCAAAACGCGCGTAGCCATTTTCGGGGCTATCGACGATCTGCATGAGCCCAAGCGTCGTATAGAAATCCACTGACGCCCTATAGTCTCGGCAACCAACAGTGACTTGATTGAGCGACGGGCCAGAAACCATCGCATCTTCACGCACCGATTGATGCCCCATTGGACCATGGCCTTGGCCAAGCCCCGGCGCGTCCAGAAGTGCAAGCCGCACAAATAGACGCGCGCGCTCTATGGCGGGCACAAGCTCCATCCCCTGCCCCAGGCCAGTGGCGATGGCGGTGGCTAGCGTACATCCGGTGCCATGCGTGCTACGCGTTTGTATGCGCTTATCGCTCCAGCTTTCGCTTTGCCCCGGTGCGAGGTGAAGCTCATCAACGATGTCATCGCCGTCCGCATGTCCGCCCTTTAAAAGCACGGGAACGCGCCGTCCGACCAAGGCATCTTTGCCGCCTAAAGCCTCAAGTTCTGGAAGGTTGGGCGTGGTCAGCGTGGCAAGCCGCATGAGCCTCTCAAAAGCGGATATGGTTTCCGCATCCGCCAACACGGCGCCACTGGAAGCGACCATGACTGGGTCGAATATAATTGGGCAAGACAAGTCCGAAAGACTGTCCGCCACAGCGTGCGCCGTTTCAGCATTACCAATCATGCCGATTTTTACTGCGTCCACGCCAATATCACTCACGACTGCACTGATCTGGTCAATCACCATTTGCGTTGGGATCAAATGCACGGCGTCAACGCCGAGCGTATTTTGCGCAGTAATTGCCGTCACCGCCGTCATTGCGTGGCCGCCAAGCATGGTCACAGTCTTGATATCCGCCTGAATGCCTGCCCCGCCGCCGCTGTCGGAGCCAGCAATAATCAAGATACGTGCGGGCGCGCCTTTGGTCATCAGGATGCCGCAATTCTGACCGCGTCGCAAATGCCGTCGACAATGCGCTCGACTTGCGCCGCATCATCGCCCTCGGCCATCACGCGGATGACGGGTTCGGTTCCGGATGGACGGATGACCAGGCGGCCGTTGCCTTTCAGCTCGGCTTCGGCCCGTGCGATAACGGCCTGCACATCGGGATTGTCCAGTGGCTTGCCACCTGAAAAACGAACATTCTTCAACAATTGGGGAACGGGATCAAACAAATGAAGGACTTCACTTGCAGGTTTGCCGCTGGCAACGAGCTGCGTAAGAACTTGCAATGCGGCAATGGTGCCATCACCCGTCGTCGCATGGTCGAGCATGATCATATGGCCCGATTGCTCTCCACCAACATTAATGCCGTGCTTGCGCATTTCTTCGAGGACATATCGGTCACCGACTTTCGCGCGGATAAGCCGCAAATCCTGGCTTTCAAGATAGCGTTCAAGGCCAAGGTTAGACATCACCGTGGCGACAATTCCGCCGCCCGTCAGCTTGCCGCTGCGGTTCATCGCGCAACCAAGCAACGCCATGATCTGGTCGCCATCGACTATGCGCCCATGCTCGTCGACCACGATGAGCCGGTCAGCGTCGCCATCAAGCGCAATCCCGATATCCGCGCCAGCAGCGACCACGGTTTCTTGTAACGTCTCGACATGCGTTGAGCCGACCTTGTGATTGATATTCTTACCATTGGGTTCGATACCGATCGGCGTGACTTTTGCGCCAAGCTCCCAAATTGCGGTCGGCGCAACTTGATAAGCGGCACCATTGGCGCAATCGAGCACCACATGCAGCCCGTCAAAACGGATATGTTCAGGAACCGACGCCTTCACCGCATGGATATAGCGCCCACGGCTGTCCTCAATACGCCGTGCCCGACCGACATCGGCCGCGTCTGCAAGTGCCATTGGCCCATCAAGCAGAGCTTCAATCGCCAGTTCATCGGCGTCCGATAACTTGAAACCATCGGGACCAAACAGCTTGATACCGTTGTCCTCATAGGGATTATGGCTAGCCGAAATCATCACACCCAAATCTGCGCGCATCGAGCGGGTCAGCAAGGCAACTGCTGGCGTTGGGATTGGGCCGAACTGGACGACATCCATCCCGACGCTGGTGAACCCCGCAACAAGCGCATTCTCGATCATATAGCCAGACAGGCGGGTGTCCTTGCCGATAACAACGCGGTGCTTGTGACCACCACGCAGGAAATGCGTGCCAGCAGCCTGGCCGACCTTCATCGCCATTTCGGGTGTCATTGAACCAGCGTTGCTGCGACCCCTAATGCCATCTGTGCCGAAATATTTGCGCGCCATTCTCGTTCCTGCCTTTTGCGGTTTTATACTGATTTTTTCGCGCTGCCCAGCCTCTCCCTTGCATAGGGAGCAACGGGCTGGCAAGACCCGATGCTATGTCAAACGCCACCCGTATTCTCCTCGCGCTCGTTATCGGGCTTGCCCTTGGAATTTTCGCCGCCGCACAAGCGCCCGCCATCGGCACGCAAATCGCCTATTGGCTCGATATTGTCGGCTCATTGTGGCTCAATGGCCTGCGGATGACCGTGGTGCCTCTGGTGGTAGCGCTGCTCATTACCGGCATTGTGAAAAGTGCCGAAGCGGCGCGCGCTGGCCCGATGGCTGCACGAACGGTCACTTGGATCGTAATTATGATGGGCCTTTCGGCGGCAATGGGCGCCTTACTGACGCCGACATTGCTATCCTTGTGGCCGATGCCAGCAGAAAGCGCCGCTGCCTTGCGCGCGGCGCTTACAGATGTTCCTGCGGTTGCCGAGCAGCCTCCATTACGTGACTTCATCGTCGCGCTTGTCCCAACCAACCCGATTTCTTCGGCAGCTAACGATTCGATCCTACCGCTTTTGATCTTCACTTTGGTATTCGCCTTTGCGGTGACGCGGCTCGCACACGGTCCACGGTCGCAAATGGCTGGATTTTTTAGCGCACTTGCTGATGCGATGGTCATTGTCATCGAATGGGTTCTAAAACTGGCGCCCATCGGTGTGTTTGCGTTGGCCTTTGTGGTGGGCGCACGATCCGGCCTCGCGGCGTTAGGCGCGGTTGCCCATTATATCGTGACGGTTTCCATCGTTGGTATAATCGTTGGCGGCTTTGCGTATCTGGTGGCAGTCTTTGCCGGCAAGGTGCGTTTTAGCGATTATGCACGGCAGATCGCACCTGTGCAGGCCTTTGCTGTGTCCACACAATCGTCACTCGCGAGCCTTCCGCTGATGCTGAAAAAGGCAGAGGCGCTTGGTGTACGGGAATCGACCGCTGGACTGGTTCTGCCTATGGCGGTCGCCTTGTTGCGCGTCACGGGGCCAGCCATGAATCTGGCTGTCGCGCTGTATGTCGCAAACTGGTTTGGCGTTGAGCTGGATGCTTTTGACTATAGCTTTGCAATCTTTATCGCGGCGCTTACCTCCATGGGCGCAGTAAGCCTGCCAGGGTCAGTCAGCTTCGTCACCTCAATCGCGCCGATTTGCCTTGCGCTCGGTATACCGATTGAACCGCTTGCCCTTTTGATTGCGGTCGAGACGCTGCCCGATATTTTCCGTACCACCGGCAACGTGCAAATGGACGTCGCTCTTGCGACAGCAATTGAGGCACCCGAAAAGGAGAAAGCCAATGCAATATCGTGAACTCGGCTACGGACTGAAGGTATCGGCGCTCGGTGTGGGCTGCATGCCGATGATCAAGGGCGGCAACATCACTTATGGCGAAGATGCAGACCCGGACGAAGCGATCAAGACCATCCACCGCGCCATCGACCTTGGCATCAACTTTTTCGATACCGCGCAGATTTATGGCCCCTTTCAGAACGAGGAATTGGTTGGCCAAGCCATTAAGGGTAAACGCGACGGGCTCATCATCGCCAGCAAGTTCGGATTCAAGTTTGACGGCGGCAATATCGTTGGCGTCGATGGATCGGCCACGAACGCAAAGACTGCGGTTGAAGGCACATTGAAGCGTCTCGGCATTGATTGCCTTGATTTATATTACCAACACCGCGTCGACCCCAATGTGCCTATTGAAGAGACCGTTGGCGCGATGGCTGACCTCATAACCGAGGGCAAGATCAAGCATATTGGCCTATCCGAAGCTGGACCGGAAACGCTGCGCCGCGCAGCAGCCGTTGCCCCAATTTCCGCGTTGCAAAGCGAATATTCGCTTTGGGAGCGCGACATTGAGGATGAAATTTTACCGACCTGCCGCGAGCTTGGCATTGGATTTGTCCCTTACTCCCCGCTTGGTCGAGGGTTTTTAACGGGCGCGTTTCGAAGCCTTGAGGAATTGCCGGAAAATGACTGGCGGCGGCAGGACCCGCGTTTTCAGGGCGACAATTTCGCCGCCAATCTTGCGATTGTCGACGTTGTGGGCGAGATTGCGAAGAAGCATGAAGCTTCACACGCGCAAATCGCACTTGCGTGGTTGCTGGCGCAAGGAAACGACATTGTTCCTATTCCTGGTTTCAAACGCCGCGTGACGATGGAAGATAGCGCCAAATCTACTGACGTTGCATTGGATTCCAGTGATTTAGCGAAGCTGGACGCGGCAGCGCCTCGCGGTGGGACATCTGGCCCACGTTATAGCGAGCGCGGCATGAAGATGGTTCGGCTTTAAATATTTATCCAACGGAACAGGCCGGCTCCTGCCACACCCCAATAAGGGTGCGACCATGTGGCTATGGTCCATATCAATGCGCCTGCGATCCATGGACCGATGCCAACCTTAAAGAGCGCCGCTGGCCGTAACGTGAAATGCGTCCTGCGCAGCCATGATTCCCACTGCCCACCCATCAATCTGCGTTTCTTGATTTCCTGCGCCTTGGAACCAACCAAAGCCAGGAAAATCAGGCTTCCGGCGAAGATGAAATTGTCGATGCGCGGAGCGACCAATATGTGGCCGATTCCCCACAACGCAAAGCCCCACATCATCGGATGCCGCGTTGCCTTAAATACCCCCGAGGGCGTTTGCGCAGCCAAAGCATCCGGCACACCGGGAAGAGACGGATTGCGGATGAACGAACCCGAAAACAGCACCGCAGACACCAACGTGATCACGCTTGCAATAATCCAGACAACATCGCCAACTGGCCAAAAATTATCAGCCTTTGGCGCGCGTCCGAATTCGAAGATCATCCAGACAAAGGTTGCAAGGGACACAAACGAGTAGACGAGCATGAAGCCGTTCGCACCGAACCGGCGGACAAGAGGCGCGCGGAGTTGGTGCGACATCAAGAAATGGCTGCCGACGAACAATATGCTCGCGGCAACCAAAGTTAGATAATCGTCCAAAACGCCACCTCCCGCCCCCGGATGAATCGGCTTGTTATACTCTTAAAATTTCAGCGGTCATATGCCTTTGGCAAATCGCCTTCTGTGGGCCGTGCATAGCGGTCACGAAGCCGATTCTGACGGTTGGTGAGCGGTTGCTCAATGCCGTCGATGATCACCGTTGTGGCTGCACTCGAAAGCTCGAGTGGATCACCATCCCAAATGACGACATCTGCCGCCTTGCCTGCTTTCAAGCTGCCAAAACGGTCGCCAACACCCATGATGTCGGCAGGAACCGAGCTGATCGCGGCAAACGCTTCGTCCCACGTTAAACCGGTCGCGCCGGGGACATATTGCAGGCTCACAATGTTGCCCGCATATTGCGTAGTGTAGCGCAGTTGATGGGAATCCCGGTCGTTGATCATGCCAATGGCAACCTGAACACCGGCATCCTTCATGCGGCCAATATTGCTTTGTGTGGCACCCAGCATTTCGAACGTCGCTGGCAAATCGTTCAACGCCGATGCAATCACGGGTATGCGGGCTTGTGCAAGTTGCGGTGCAACCCGCCAACCTTCGCTAACGCCAACAAAAACCATTTTTATAGCCGGGAATTCGCTCTTTAGCTCGATCAGCCGAAGCATGTCGTTGGCGCCTTCGACGTGGATCAACAATCGTGTTTCACCGCGAAGCACCGACAGCAACGCCTTTGCGTCTTCCGCCTTCAGCAACTCATCATCGAAAGTGCCACGCCCAGCGGCGTAATCTTGCGCCTCACGCAGCATGGCGCGGAAATGCAGATGCGTTCCCGCACGGCTTCCGCCCGCGGACGCTGCGCCCTCTTCGCCGAACTCCGCAAATTGAAACGCGCGTGCTTTCGTCACCGGGTTGCTATCAGCGCCAAGATCCGCAATCGCGCCCTGCCCGGCAAAGATATTGCCAGCAGCCTCCGGCGCAACCACCGCGCGGGTTACACCGGCCGAGCGGTTAACGGCGAAAGGCGACCGAAACGGGTCTATGGCAGGCGCGACGTCGATAGCCGCAGAAAAGCCGCTTCGTCCCCCGCTTTTGTCATTGGTCCCGTTTACGGCATCCACTTCAGCAAGGCCAAGCCGTGTGAACCCGGCAAATACACCCGGCGTCACCCATTTGCCCGCTGCATCAATCTGACGCGCGCCGGATGGAATGGCAACGCTTGCACCAGCAGCCACAACATTACCGTCGCGGATCACGACCGTGCCGCCTTCGATTGGTGCGCTGCCGTCTCCCACAACAACACGGCCGCCAGTGATTGCAATGGTTTCAGCGGCAACGGGCGTCGCAAATGCGGCCAATGCAGCCGCTGCATATAGGAAATGCCTCATTTCACATCTCCTTCACCAGGTTGGCCAAGCTCGAAATCGCTCACTGGCCGTAATTTGGGGTTGCTTGCATCGAACATCAGCGCGCCATCAATCCACACTTTGTCGGGCCGCGCATAGACGCTCAACGGATTGCCGTTCCACAAAACGACATCCGCCATCTTGCCAGCTTTCAAGCTGCCAGTTTTGTCGTCAATACCAAGCGCCTTTGCAGGATTGTAGGTCAGCCATTTGATGACTTCGGCATCGCTGATGTTGAAACCCATGCGACGGCCATCGGCTTGCGCCTTGGCCGCTTCTTGGTTCAAACGCTGGATCTGGTTTTCATCATCCGAGTGAATGATGACGCACGCGCCAGTGTTGTGCAGGATGGCTGCATTTTCCGGAATGGCGTCATACGCCTCCATCTTGAAGCCCCACCAATCGGCCCAAAC
>JAZKGS010000112.1:18974-29363 GCA_040385805.1 Pseudomonadota bacterium
TTCTTATATTCCTGCGCCTTGATCCATGTCTGACGGTTCACCGCGATGTTACCCATGCGGGTCGATGGCATCCGGCCCTTCGCGCCATAAACACGCTTGGGGTTTTCACCACAGGCCATCTTCATGCCATAGGGTGCGTCGGGGAACTTCATACCTTGCACAGTGCGGGCATACACGTTTTTCAAAACGACTGAGCGACCACCCATCAGGTTCGCCGAACCCGGCAACACCTGCAAGGCAGTCACGCCGCCATTGGCAAGCGCACGGCTGAAGCCAGGGTCTTGTGGCCAAACGCTATGTTCGGCCCATACTTCAGGCGTTGTGGGCGAGGTCGCCTCATTGCCGTCGCTATGCGCTTCAACCGATGGCGTTGGATAATCACCCAAATGCGAGTGGATATCGATGATGCCCGGCGTCACAAATTTTCCCGAGCCATCGACGACATTTACGCCCGCCGGAATAGCCGTGTCGGCACCACCAACGCTGCTGATCTTGCCGCCGGACATGAACACAACGCCGTTGTCGATCTTGCCGCCTTCACCATCATACACGGTCACATTACGGATAACCGTCGAAACGCCGGGATATGCCTTGTACGTCGATGGAAACGGCGTAGGCACCTTTTCCGCAGGCTTCGACGCAGGCGTTGACGATGCTGTCTTTGGACCCTCGGCGTTTGAACACGCCATCAGGGCCAGTGGCAGCACGAGATACGCGCTGCGCAATGTTTTCGAGATTGCCATTAATTAACTCCGGTTTGTTGGGTGAACGCCAGCAGCAGCAGGCTCTCCTGCTTCAGCTTGGCCTTCCAAAGGCCCTTCGTCACGCAAGGTGTCGAGGTGCATCAGTTTCTTGATAAGCGGCGAGATAACCACAACGGCGATACCGACACCGATGGCGATCCAGCCGATCTGGCTATACACAGCCATCACGACTTCACGTCCTGCGCCCTCGCCAGACGCTGCTTCCGATCCTGTTGCCGCCGCAATCAAGCCAGCGACGAAGTTACCTGTCGCGGAAGCAAAGAACCATGTTCCCATGATCAACGATGCAAGATGCGCAGGTGCAAGACGGTTCATCGCGCTAAGACCCACTGGCGACAGGCATAATTCGCCGGTCGTGTGGAACAAATAGATCAGGAAGATGAACAGCACAGGTACCATGCTGTCCGCACCAGCCGCGGCAGAACCAGCCACCAAGACCAAAAAGCCAATGCCAAGCTGGACAATACCAAGGCCGAACTTGGCCGCAGCCGATGGTTCAAGCCCCTTGCGGCCAAGCGACGTCCAAAGCCATGCAAACAGCGGGGCAAGCATCACGATGTAAATCGCATTCAGTGACTGGAACACCGAGGCCGGAACGCCGGCGCGGTCGACATGGCGATCCGTAAACAGGTTTAGCGAAGAACCCGCCTGTTCAAACAATGCCCAGAAAAGGATTGAACCAATAATGAGGAACATTGCCGCAAAAATGCGGTCGCGGTCATGCGGCTCAAGCTTACGCACCGCTGTCCACAAAACATAGGCCACAAGGATTGCGCCAGCGATGCCAAGCAAAGTGCCGACAACGGCTTGGTTTTGTACCAACCACCAACAAATCACTACGGCAACGAGGCCAACGAGATAAAGCAGCCATTCAAGCTTAATGCCCATGACGGGCTTGTTGAGTGCCTCTGGGTTTGATGGCTCGCCACGGCCAAGTAGCAACGGCTTGAAGACGATAAAAACAATGAGGCCGAACAACATGCCGACGCCCGCTGCACCAAAACCATAAGACCAGCCATAGGTTTCGCCCAAATAGCCGCACAACAGTGCACCCAAAGCAGCGCCCAAGTTAATACCCATGTAGAAAATGGTGTAGGCACCGTCACGGCGCACATCCGTGCGTGGATAAAGCTGCCCGACGATCACCGAGATATTCGCCTTTAAGAAGCCCGAACCGACGATGATGAAAGCAAGCGCGAGCCAGAAGATATTCAGCGAAGCCGCATCCTGCCCGCCAGAACCTTCAAAGCCCATCAGGAAGTGCCCAAACGTCAAAAGAACGGCGCCATATGTGACCGCCTTTCGCTGCCCAAGATATCGGTCGGCCAGATAGCCACCCAAAACCGGCGTGATATACACAAGCGCGGTGTAAGCGCCGTAAATGACGCCTGACTTCTCATCAGAAAACAACCAATGCTTTGTTAGATAAAAGATGAGCAGCGCGCGCATTCCGTAATAGGAAAATCGCTCCCACATCTCTGCAAAGAATAATACGAAAAGACCTTTGGGATGGCCAAGGAATGTCCCTGCTGCATCTCCATCTTGCGCATATGATGTCGCCATCGTGCGGACCCCTCATCTGTGTTATGTTAAATGCCCCATTGAGCGGGACGGTTGCGCCGGAACCTACCGAAAAAATTGCGTGTGTGAAGAATTTTATTGCGGCATCGGTCGATTTTCGTTGAAGGGTACAGAATGTTTAACGATCTAACTTCCGTAGCCGCCTATCTGGAAACCCGCCGCTCGGGTAAGCCGCGCGATATGATTGCCCCCGGTCCGAACGTAGAGATGCTTGACCGGATACTGCAAACAGCGGCGCGCACGCCCGACCATGGGAAGCTGTTTCCTTGGCGATTTGTCGAAATTTGCGATAGAATAGTGTTCGCTGAACTATTAATGACGGCATTTTGCACCGCCAACGCAGAAGCTCGGCCAGTCCAGATTGAAGCAGCGATTGCGACGGCCCATATGGCCCCTACCCTCATCGTGCTGATGTTTGCACCGCAACCAAGTCTGAAAATTCCGCTTTGGGAGCAAGAGTTGAGCGTTGGTGCGGTGGGAATGAACCTGCTTCATGCAGCGCACGCACACGGTTTTGTCGCAAGCTGGATTACAAGTTGGGCATGTTACGACCCCGTCGTCCACGCTGCCCTCTGCCAAGGCGACGAGAGGATTGCTGGATTATTCTTTATAGGAACGCCTGCAATGCAGCTGGAAGAACGCCCAAGGCCCGTGCAAAGCAACATCATCCGCCAGTGGCCCTAACTACCGAGTTTCGCCCGTGCTTGACGCGCCATACTGTATTATGGCAGTAAGTATGTCATGAAAAATGACGCAAAGCCTGTTTATCTCAAATTACGCGATGTCATTGCCGCGGCCATTCTCGATGGCGATTATAAAGAGGGCGAGATGCTTCCATCCGTGCGTGCATTCGCAGCGGATCAGGGCGCTAACCCGCTGACCGTCGCCAAGGCTTATCAATTGTTTCAAGACAGCGGCTTGGTCGACGTCAAACGCGGTGTTGGGTTGTTCGTGGCTAGCGGCGCAATCGCAAAATTGCGCAGTTTTGAGCGCGATCATTTTGTCCACAATGTCTGGCCTGATGTGAAGGCGCAGATGCAACGTGCAGGCATCGACCCTGCCGAGCTGCTTGCGCTGCACTAACCGCTATAATCACATCGCTACATTATAATTGCAGATCATATTGCTTAAGCAGGTCATATAATGTCGGCCGGCTAATCCCCAGCAATTTGGCGGCGCTTGAGATGTTTCCTTCAGTCCGCGAAATGGCGCGTTTAATCGCTTTTCGGTCCGAAGCCTCTCTCGCAGCCTTCAGGTTCAGCAATAAATCGCCTTCATCCTCATCACCAAAGTCTAGGTCATCGGCGGTTACAAACTTGCCTTCGGCCATGATGACAGCGCGTTTGATGCGGTTTTCCAGCTCGCGCACATTGCCCGGCCATTTCCATGCATCAATAGCTGTCAGCGCGCTGGTCGACATGCCCTTAATCGATGGATTCATTTCGCGCGCGAAACGACTGACAAAATGCTTAGCCAGCAATATGGCATCACCCGTGCGCGCTGCCAGAGGCGGAATGTTCACATTCACTTCGGCAAGCCGGTAATATAAGTCATCGCGAAAGTTCTGGTCAGCAATCATCTGGTTAAGGTTGCGATGGGTTGCGGATACGACACGGACATCGACTTTTATGGTTTTCCGGCCCCCAATGCGTTCGAATGTCCGTTCCTGCAGGAAACGTAGAAGTTTGACTTGAAGCGGCAGGGGAATGTCGCCGACTTCATCAAGGAACAATGTTCCACCATCCGCCAATTCTATCTTGCCCTCGGTTGTTTTGATTGCGCCGGTAAACGCCCCCTTTTCATGCCCGAATAGTTCAGATTCCAGCAAATTTTCGGGGATAGCGCCACAATTGATCGCAACAAATGGCTTGTCCCGGCGAGCGCTCGCATAATGCAGCCCGCGTGCCAGCAACTCTTTGCCAGTTCCACTCGCGCCAAGCAACATCACGGACACATCGGTTGGCGCGACTCGCTCGATCGTCCGTGCGACTTTTACCATTTCAGGTGCGGCCGAAAGGATCGTCCCCAAAAGCAATTCACCGTCTTTGTCAGGCTGTTGGAGCAGCGCGTTTTGAAGCTCAAGCGCGCGCACGTGAAAAGCACGCCTGACTATCAGATGTAGCTCATCGATATCGAGCGGCTTATGATAAAAATCCCATGCGCCAGCCGAAATTGCGCGAAGTGCGCTTTCTTTTGCGCCATGTCCGGATGCGACAATGATTTTGGTATCGGGCTTGAGTTTCAGCATCTGTTCGAGAACAGCAAACCCTTCGCTGACACCGTCTGGATCGGGTGGTAATCCAAGGTCGAGCGTAACGACATCTGGTTCTTCCGACCGGAGTAGCGTCAAAGCTTCATCACGATTTGAAGCACAAAAAACTTCAAAATCTTCATAAGCCCATTTAAGTTGCTTCTGGAGACCAAGGTCGTCTTCGACAATGAGAAGCTTTTGTCTGTTGTCAGCCATATTACGCGGCCTCCTGTTGGTGTGACTTACTACCTCGATCCGGTGCCGCAGGCAGCAGCAGCGTAAAGGTGGTTCCCTTGCCCAGTCGGCTATTGACCCTCAGGCTTCCGCCCATGGACACCGCCAATGCGCGCGCCTCGTAAGTCCCGATGCCGAAACCGTCCGGCTTTGTTGATACGAAGGGCTTGAACAATTGATCAGCGATAAAGCCTTCGGACATACCGATTCCGGCATCAATAATGTTTATCGCCACTTGATTGCCTTTTGACCGGCTCGTAATCTTAATGGGGGAACCACTTGCGGAGGCTTCAATGGCGTTTTGCACGAGATGGCCAATAATTGTGTCCACGCGGGCCTGATCAGCGACCGCATATAGATTTGCCATCAATTCTGTTTCAATCGGGTAAACCAGTCGGCTGTTGTGGACTGATCTAAGGATCACGTCGCTGACATCAATTGGTAACGGGGCATTGTGTTTTGCCCTGTTATGCTGCGAAAGGCGGGCCAGCAATTCGTTCATCTTGTCGACTGACGAACGGAGCGTATCTACCATATCCACCTGAAATTCAGGCTTGTTTGCATGTTTCTCCGCGTTGCGCGTCAGGATGCTTAGCTGGCTGACCAGATTTTTAATGTCATGCATGACAAAAGCAAAGCGGCGATTAAATTGTTCAAATTGCCGGTTTTCGGCCAAAGCCTGCTGACTGGACGCCTCCGCCAGATAGCTTGCCAACTGGCGACCGACGATCCGTAACATGTCCAGGTCTTCCCAATCGAGCGCGCGCGGCAGACGTGGACGCGCAAGCACCGCAAGACCGGCCAGCTTACCGAAATGGACGAGTGGCACGACGGCCCACGCCTGCTCCTCTTCAAACAGCCATTGGGGCACTGCCCTCGGGTCGCATCGGTCATCCTTGCCGGCACGCACATCATCGACCGCAACAATGTGCCCCGTAGATTCAAAGAAGGGCATGGTGTGCGATGTGACACAATTGGTCGGAACTTGCGCCGTTGCCCAATTCCATCGCGCTTGAAGCGTTAACTGCCCTTCATCGTCCGGCACAAAAATCAGCCCGCCCGGACTTTCGAAAATATCAGCAAGCGATTTAATCACCCGTTCAAAAAACGGCGCTGCATCGGGCGACGGGAAACCGATTGTATCGGCAAAGCGGATCCACTCCGATCGATAATCGTAACGGTGCTGGAAAAAGTTTTTAACAAGAATGACGTTTAGCCATGCTTTGAAAGGCCCCGACGGCAAAATAAGCAAGGCCGCAACCGACATACCCAATATAAGCGTCACTTGGGCAAGCCGGACATAGGTGCCGCCAATGATTTCAAGCGCTGACGCCAAAAGCACCATCGCGATCAAATAGGCACCAATAACCAGCAACGACGCAGACTGAAACGCAACTGTCCGAGATAGCTGAAGCCGCCATTGGCTGTTTCGTTTATTAGCGATGACGAAAACAGGAGCGAGCAAAGCCATAGCCAGGCCACGTGTCGACATCAATTCAGCGGAAATTTCTGATGTTATATAGCTGATCGTGTATAAATTAAGATCAAAAGTCCACATCGCTGCGAGCGCTGCCATGGGCAGACTAATGCCCCAACGGGTTTCAGGGGCGGACACTGAATATAGATTATGCACAAGGACCAATGCACCCGCTCCGAAGATCATGCGCAAAAGTACCGATGTTTGTAGTGCATAGGCCGCAGCCGGTGTGCCTAACGCAATTGAACGCGTTAACAGGTCGAAAATCGGCTGCGATACCAACACAAATACGAGCGCCGCGTAAATCAGATTGATGCTGCGTTGTTGCTGCCCTTCACTGTTACGCAGTAGCGCGAACATAAAGCCAAGCCACGCAAGATTACGCGCAGTTTCTGCCATCTGCGCGGCAAGGCTGAAAGGCGTGAGGAATGTTGCAGCAAAACCCCAAATGGCAGATAGCGCCATCGCGCCAATCAGCAAAACCTGTGGCCGATTGTTTCCGGAATATTGGTGGATTAGCCATACTGCCAATGCAGTATAAGCTGCTCCGGCAAGAACGTGCCCCCAAGTTGCCAAGGAAAAAAGCAGACCCTGCATTTAACGCACTCCTTCGGGCCAAAGGACAACCCTAATGGTCTGAAGCAGGATCAATATATCCAAAAAAGGTGTGTAGTTTTTGGCGTAATAAAGATCATATTCGAGCTTGTGCCGGGAATCCTCAATTGATGCACCATAAGGGTAATTGATCTGGGCCCAACCTGTAATGCCTGGTTTCACCATGTGGCGCTCCGCATAAAAAGACAGTTGTCGCTCTAAATCAGCAACAAATTCCGGGCGTTCCGGTCTTGGACCAACGAAACTCATTTCGCCCTTCAGGACGTTCCATGTCTGCGGCAGTTCATCAATGCGCACTTTGCGAATAAATTTGCCAACTGCCGTAATGCGCGCATCATCCTGTTGCGCCCAGACCGCTTTCCCCGATTGCTCTGCGTCGGTCCGCATCGAACGCAATTTGAGAACAGTATAAGGCTGGCCATAAAGCCCTACGCGCGTTTGCCTATAAAAGGCGGGCCCTTTGCTTTCGAGTTTTATCAAAATCACAAACAGAAGAATGACAGGCGCGCTGAGCAACATAAGTACCGCACTAGCGCCAATATCAAACAGTCGTTTTGCCATTCCAGATAGGCGTCGACCCGATGAGAACCCATCGGAAAAAATCAGCCAACTTGGATTGACACTTTCCAAGTCGACACGGCCTGTTTCCCTTTCAAGAAACGTCGATATGTCATACACGTGGACGCCTGTAGTCTTTATGCGTAGCAAATCGTCCACGGGAAGTGCATTGCGGCGCTCTTCCAGGGCAAGCACAACTTCGCTTGTTCCGAGTTTCACAACAAAGTTGGCCAAGTTTAAAATTGCGCTGCGATTGATGGCTTCAGGAATGATCCCTTTATCCTCATCGAAGGCGATAAAGCCTACAGCCACAAAGCCGGCTCCCGGTTGAGTCTCGAGGTCTTTGATCCGCTGTGCGCGCCGTCCTGCCCCAAGCACCAAGAGCCGTCGTTTAAAGCTTTTGCCTCCCAATAGGCTTCCCAATACCACGCGGCTGACACCAAGAAATATGAACGCGAGCACCATCGCGTATAGCGAATTGGAACGCCACAAAGTTGTCCCAGGAAACAGGAAAGCCAAGACTGATAGAAATATGACCCCGAGCGAGACCGCCACAAGCAAACGCGCAATAGCAAAGCGAAGCGATTGAAGTGCGTCCGAACCATAAACGCCCACCGAGATAGCCGCGTAATGCACAGAAGCAGCAAATGTCACCAAGTGACCAACCCTGTTTTCCATCGGCCCGACATGTATATCGATCTGGTGCGCGCGGAGTACCCAAGCAGTTTCGGCCGCTACGATTAATAAGCAAAAATCGACCACCCCCAGAAACAGCACCGGATAGGGTATATAATGCTTGAATATCCTGATCATCGCGCTGCCTTCATATCGGTAGTCCTAGCGACGAACAGTAAAGTGTCGGTTAACTTTACACTGGGCAACTAAGTTACAGAAGAAAAACGTTTTTATTCGCGTTTGACGGATGCAACCACATCGGCAATATCGGGTTAGAATAAAAACAAAACTACAGTCGGAATTTTTGTGATCATTACTCCTGTAATATTATCGGGTGGCGGCGGTACGCGCCTGTGGCCGTTGTCTACTCCAAAAAAACCAAAGCAGTTTTTGGGCCTGACCGACGAGCGGACGATGTTCCAGTTGACAGTTATGCGGGTCTTGGACCGGCAACAGTTTACAGCGCCTATCATCGTCGCCAACGCCGCCCATGCATTGATGGTGCAAGAACAATTGGCGGAAATTGGTGTTTCGGATGCAACTCTCTTGCTTGAGCCCTGCGCTCGAAACACAGCCCCTGCCATTGCTTTGGCTTCGTTGTCCGTCGAATCTCCCGATGCTGTATTGATGGTAATGCCGAGCGATCATGTCATCTCGGATGAAGCCGCATTTCATCGAACGACCCAGGCACTATTGCCTCTGGTTGAGGATGGCTGGCTGGCAACCTATGGCATCAACCCGTTGGGCCCGGAAACGGGCTATGGCTATATTCAGATGGAAAACGAGATCGGCGCAGGCGTTTGCCAAGTGAAGCGCTTTGTCGAAAAGCCTGACGCCGAACGCGCCACCCGCATGATCGATGCGGGCGACTATGTGTGGAATAGCGGAATATTTCTGTTCCGTGCAGACACTTATTTGGAGGCCATGGCAAAGCATGCGCCTGACATGGAGATTGCGGTTCGTGCCGCCATGGCCAAGGCAAAACGGAACGACGGTCAATGGATACCGGATATCGAGGCTTTTTCTGCCTGCCCAGCGGATAGCATCGATTATGCTATCATGGAAAAAGCATCCAAGGTTGCCGTGGCACCCGTCAGCATGGGTTGGTCCGACGTCGGCAGTTGGGATGCCTTGCACGACATCGGCCAGAAGGACCCGGATGGAAACGTCACTTCGGGCACCATTCGGATCGACAACAGCCACGGTAACCTCGTCCACGCAGATGGTATCCGTGTTTCAGTGCATGGCGTCGATGATTTACTCATCATTGCCAATGGCACCGAAGTAATGATCATGCCGCGCGGCTCCAGCCAGAAAGTGCGCGATTTCGCGAGCGATTAGTCGCTGCGGTCAAACGTAAAGGGCGACATGCCTCTTTCACGTTCATTGAATACCAATACCCGTCCCGCGGGTGGCGCGCTTCTCTGCGGACATTCTGGCCTGGTGCAAGCGGGACAGCCAAGGCCTATGGCGGTCGCCACCCCGCTATTCAAATCCATGCCGCGCGCGGCAGCCAATGGCGCTGCGAGCTTAGCATCCAGCCCGAGGCAAATTGCAAATTCAGCCTCCACCGCGCCGCTTACCGCGGTTTGCGGATGGACGGTGCGCGACAGCGTGAACCAACGACTATTGTCCTCTAATTCGACCAAATGCGGCATTAAGGTTCCCGGCCGGGCAAATACATTGTGTACTTGCCACAATGGACAACGCCGATCGGTAGCCACCATGGGCGATGCGCTTGCTCCGGCATAGCGCTTACTGCTTTGCCCTGCCCGGTCTATGCGCAGCATGAAAAATGGCAGGCCGCGTTGTCCTACCCGCTGTAATGTCGTCAGACGATGGGCAATTTGTTCAAAGCCAGCGCCAAAGCGCCGCTGGAGCAGCATGATGTCGTAGCCTGTGGCGTCGCAGGCGCGCAGAAACCGAGCGTATGGCATCATGACAGCAGCCGCGAAATAGCTGCTTAAATGGCGGCGATAAAGACGTTCAGCTGCCCTCTCGGTGAAAGACGCCCCTGCGACCAACGCATCAATCTCGCCCCTTGCCTCAAGCATCCCGAGCTGCAACGCTGCTGCAAAGGTCCTGCTTGCGGGGTCGAGTAGTTCGGACAATTGAAGCTGCCGCGCGTGCAGGTCTAGGCGGCGGAGCCTGTCGGGCATAACGTCAAATGGCAATATGCGGATGGAAAGCTGGTGCTTAACCCGTAACCGCTCGGTAATCGCACCATAAAGATC
>JAZKGS010000112.1:29463-31152 GCA_040385805.1 Pseudomonadota bacterium
CGCCACCGTGCGAACCCCCCGACAGGCGGTCAAAGGCGCGGGAAAAGGCTTCGGCTGCGTCAGGGCTTGCTGCAATCCATTCCTCGATTTGCGCGCGGTCGACAGCCAGATCTGCAAACATTGGATCACTCAGCCTTCGCCTGATCGCTTCGACACCGCCGCCGGGCGTTGCACCCGTCAAAGTGCGCGGGTCAAAATCGTAAGATTGCGCAAGTTTCAACAGCAGCGTTGCCGTCAATGGCCTTTGATTACGCTCAATCAGGTTAAGGTAAGAAGGTGAAATCGCAAGCGCACTGGCCATCGATCCTTGTGTCAGCCCATTGGCACGGCGGATTCTGCGCACGGCATGTCCTGCATACAATTTTTCTTCAGCCATGCCCGTCCTTTGTCATAAACATTACAGCGTGACAAACAAACGATAGCATTATCCGACGGTAACACAACAAATATTACAAAATTGACTCGTCTTTGTCCGAAACTCGGCCGATGAGCAGAGCATAACTCCCCACGAACAAAGGAATGTCACATGTCATATCAAACACTGATAGCGACCAACAGCGCGCAAATCGCCGCGCATAAGGGAACCTGGGATTCGATTAGCGCAGAATCCGTCGCCCGTATGCAGTTGCAGAACCGTTTCCAAACCGGGCTCGACATTGCGCGTTACACTGCCAAGATCATGCGCGAAGACATGGCGGCCTATGATGCTGACCCGGCACAATATACGCAGTCGCTTGGCTGCTGGCACGGATTCATCGCGCAGCAGAAGATGATTTCTATCAAGAAGCATTTTGGCACCACTAAAAAGCGCTATTTATATCTGTCAGGCTGGATGATTGCTGCGTTGCGCAGCGAATTTGGCCCACTGCCCGACCAGTCCATGCATGAGAAAACAAGTGTTCCTGCCCTTATCGAAGAACTCTACACCTTTTTGCGTCAGGCCGACAGCCGCGAGTTGAACATATTGTTCCGGGAGCTGGATGATGCACGCGAACAGAACGATTCGGCGCGTACTGCTGCCATCATGGACAAGATTGAAAGCCATGAGACGCATGTCGTGCCGATCATCGCCGACATCGACGCAGGGTTCGGCAACGCAGAAGCAACATATCTGCTTGCAAAGAAGATGATCGAAGCTGGCGCTTGTGCGCTGCAAATCGAAAACCAAGTGTCGGACGAAAAGCAGTGCGGCCACCAGGATGGCAAGGTAACAGTACCGCATGAGGATTTTCTTCAGAAAATCCGCGCTTGCCGCTACGCCTTCCTTGAACTCGGTGTTCCAGACGGCATCATCGTTGCCCGCACCGACTCACTTGGCGCCGGCTTAACCAAGCAAATCGCCGTTTCGACCGCCGCTGGCGACTTGGGCGATTTGTACAATAGCTTCTTGGATTGCGAAGAAATTGACCCGGCCACAGCACAAAATGGTGATGTCATTTTGAACCGCAATGGAAAGCTGCTGCGTCCGAAGCGTTTGCCATCAAACCTGTTCCAGTTCCGCCCCGGCACTGGCGAAGATCGCTGCGTTCTCGATTGCATCACTTCGCTTCAAAATGGTGCTGACCTGATCTGGATCGAAACTGAAAAGCCGCATATTGAACAAATCGCTGGCATGGTTGATCGCATCCGCGAAGTCGTTCCAAACGCAAAACTGGCCTACAACAATTCGCCAAGCTTCAACTGGACACT
>JAZKGS010000112.1:31252-32679 GCA_040385805.1 Pseudomonadota bacterium
ATGCTTGGCTATGTTGCTGGCGTCCAGCGCAAGGAAATCCGCCAAGGCATCGCCTGTGTGAAGCACCAGAATATGTCGGGTTCCGATATCGGTGACGATCATAAGGAATATTTTGCCGGTGAAGCAGCGCTAAAGGCTGGTGGAAAAGACAACACCATGAACCAATTTAGCCAAGCCGCCTAAGGAGCCACTGATATGGGAGAGCCACCTCGCGCACGTGCTGTGCTGTCGACCGAAGACCTAACCTTGCTTCGTCAAGCATTGGTCCACTATCTTGAGGTTATTCAAGATAAGCCTGAATCGGTCAAATTTGCGCGGCTTTATCACCGCCTCGGCAGCGCTGGCGGTAAATAAGCCATAGCCTCTTACAAGTTTTCCTGGGGAGGAAAAACAACTAACCGCCGGCAGCAATGTCGGCGGTTTTTTTATGGGCTTTGCGATCATCCATCGCTAATATTATCTTAACGGCCAGCCATTATCGCTCATACCGAACGGAATCGGGCAGAGACGCATGGACAATATTCTGAAGATGTTATTGGGGGTGTTGTCGGTCGCCGGACTTATCGCCTTAGTGATTCCTGCGAAGAACCCGCTTCCCCCGCAGGTAGCCGAAGTCCCCATGGAAGCAACCGCCCCTGCGCTTGAAGAGATACCGCCTCAACCATCGCCTGATCCCGTGCAGTTTGGCTCCGATCCAGCCAGCGATTTCCAAATTGGTACCCCGACGATTGACGGCAATCCAATGCAGCCAGACTTTGGTTTACCGTTCGGCACATCGGCGCAATCCGAAAGTTCTAACCAGTATTCGTCCAATGCGGACGCAACACAGACCGGCCCCGGCGGTTATACGCCCCCAGTGTTCTCCATGCCCGGAGCGACGCCCCAGAATGATGCAATTGAATCAGATAGCGCGGCTGGCGAATGACAAGCTAATTCCCCGGTTTACTGCGCCGTCCAGCCACCATCGACCGACAGGTTAGTACCCGTAATCGCGCTGGCTTCTTCACGACATAGAAACACAGCTAGCGCAGCCAGTTGCTCGACTTGAACAAACTTCTTCTGCGGCTGATTGGCAAGCAAGACATCGTTTATCACCTGATCCCGCGTCAGGCCGCGTGCTTTCATGGTGTCCGGTATCTGGTTTTCTACCAAAGGCGTCCAGACATATCCGGGGCAGATGTTGTTCACGGTAATCCCTTGGGTGGCTACCTCAAGCGCGACCGTCTTGGTGAAGCCAGCCAACCCGTGCTTCGCAGCATTATAGGCGGATTTATAGGGTGATGCGACGAGGCTGTGCATGGAACCTGTGTTGATTATACGGCCCCAGCCTTTCGCTTTCATGGCCGGCAACGCTGCCTTGGTCGTGTGAAACGCCGAGGACAGGATGATCGACAGGATTGCGTCCCATTTGTCGTCAGGAAATTCAT
>JAZKGS010000113.1:0-3775 GCA_040385805.1 Pseudomonadota bacterium
CAGGCGGGAGGGGTTAGGGGTGGGCTTGGCCGAATGCGCGCAACTCGTGATTTTAATTTGGGAGATGCCCACCCCCGGCCCCTCCCGCCTGCGGGAGGGGAGAAGTAAATGACCAAAACTAAACTCGTGATGTCGGGCCTTGTGCGTCCGTTGATTGAACCGCGGCTTCCCGACTGGATCGAGCCGCAGTTCTTCATGTCCAAGGACGAAGCGCTCTCGCTTGCCCCGCAGGCCGAAATTGGCTGGTTCGACATGTATGACAAGGGTGACATGGCCACAGTCATTGGTGCTGCCACCAACATGAAATGGCTGAACAGCATCTACGCTGGCGTCGACGGCATGCCGCTCGCGCAGTTGAAGGCGCAAGGGTGCGTTGTCACCAACGGCGCTGGTATCAATGCCATCACCATCGCCGAATATGTCGTAATGGGCATGCTGACCGTGGCGAAAAACTACCGCGAAGTCGTCCGCGCCCAGGAACGGCGCGAATGGCTGCAGGATTCGCCGGGCAAGGTTGAACTGTTCGGTTCAAAGGCATTGCTGCTCGGATATGGCGCCATCGGCAAGCTGATTGAGGAACGCATCAAACCCTTTGGTGTGGACGTCACCGTGGTGCGCCGCTCGGCGGGACCCAACACGCTGACACCCGACCAATGGCGCGCGCAACTGGGCGAATTTGACTGGGTCATCCTCGCTGTCCCCGCGACCGCAGAAACCGATGGCATGATTGGTGCGGACGAGCTTGCGGCCATGAAGGCGAGCGCAACGCTCATCAACATTGCGCGCGGGTCGGTCGTCGATCAGGACGCATTGGTATCTGCCTTGCAGGCAAAGCAAATCGCATCGGCCTTCCTCGACGTCACAACGCCAGAGCCTTTGCCAGCAGATCATATCTTGTGGACGCTCGACAACGCGCACGTCACGATGCACCTGTCCGGCCGCGCGCAGGACAAGATGTTTGTGCGTTCTGCAACGCGCTTCTTCGAAAATCTGGAGCGCTATCGCAACGGCGAAGCGCTTGAGCCTATGGTGAACCTCGATCTGGGATATTGAACATGCCAAACCCCGCCGAAATCTGGCACACCGTCGCCTTGTCACGCGATGTCGACACCATCGCAGCGATCCTGCACGATGACTGCATATTCGAAAGCCCCGTTGTCCACACGCCGCAGTTAGGCAAAGCCATCACTGCCAAATATCTAGCAGCGGCGGGCCATACGCTTGGAAATGCGGAATTCAAATATGTGGGCGAATGGCACCGCAAAAACAGCGCAATTCTGGAGTTTCAAACCGTCATCGACGGTGTTGCCATCAACGGCATCGATATGATCACCTGTGACGACGATGGCCTCATTACACATTTCAAGGTCATGGTTCGGCCATTGAAGGGCATGAATATGCTGCACCAGAAAATGGGTGAAATGCTTCAACAGATGAATCGCTAAGCCTATGGCGGAAGGACAAGTAGCGAGGCGCTGGCGCTTTTTCGTGCCAAAGCTTGCCGGCGGCAACCTCAACGACCGTCTGATGGCCTGCGTCGGCGCTGGCCTTGGGGTGCTTGCGGCGGGATTTGCGGGATTTGGGGTGCAGGATGTTCTGCCTGCGCTTCCTTTCCTTATTGCGCCTATTGGCGCGTCAGCCGTGCTTGTATTTGCGGTGCCGGCCAGTCCTCTGGCACAGCCATGGCCGGTAATTGGCGGCAATGTCGTATCTGCCTGCGTTGGTGTTACTGCATTGCATTTGGTGCCGGACCTCACTGCCGCCGCAGCCATTGCCGTCGCAGGCGCCATCGTGGTGATGTCGCTGATGCGCTGTCTGCATCCGCCAGGCGGGGCGGCTGCCCTAACCACAATTATTGGCGGTCAGGCGATCGTCGACGCTGGCTACGTATTTCCTGTCTCGGTCGTTGCAGCCAATTCCGCGGCACTGGTGATCGCCGGTTGGTTATTCCACAAATTCAGCGGGCACAGCTATCCGCATCGGACGGCACCTGCCTTGTCCCTACCCGTTGGCCTGATGCGCGCCGACATTGATCAAGCAGTCGCAGAAACGCACGAGACGTTTGACATTGATTTGGGGGACCTTGAGGCATTGCTGCTGAAGGCGGAAAGCATCGCCGAGCAACGGCGCGGCGCGAAGTAACGACGGCGGTCTTATCACGCATTTCAAAGTCATGGTAAGGCCGTTGAAGGCGATGAACATGCTCCACCAGAAAATGGGCGAGATGCTGGGTTCGATGAAAGCCTAAGTCCAGAATTTCAGTTCGTTCTGTCGCACGGTTGTGACAATTTCGACGGCAGGCTTTTTCGACAAGGTGAACGCGGCAAAAATGCCTGCAATTGCGCCGAACAGATGCGATTCAAAGGAGATATAACCCGCCGTTGGCAGCACGCCGAAGACCATGCCGCCGTAGAAAAACACAACGGCCAGAGCAATGGCGATATTGCGCGGGCTTCGGTCAAACCAGGCCAATGCAATGACGAGGCTCCATAATCCGAAAACCCAGCCACTTGCCCCAATATGCGTCGCGTCGCGCGCAAACAGCCATACCAATGCGCCTCCGAGCAATATGATCAGCGCGCTGGCCTTTACAAAATAGCGCAGACCCTGAAGTAGTACCAATGACCCGAGCACGACGAAGGCCGCAAGATTGCTGCCAAGATGCCCGATATCGACATGAAGCCACGGTGCGGTTGCAATGGAGTACGCGGATCCGATTTCGCGTGGTTCAATGCCGAATGTCGAAAGATAGCCGCCGGTAAAAAAGTTGACGACATGCACCACCACCATCGCCGCGCTTAACCCTGCGATTGTTTTCCAGTGCTGGATCAACGTCATCTCCTTTGCCTTGACTGTATTATATGTATAACACAATCAGGCAAAAAGAAAAGGCCGGAAGGTTTCCCCTCCGGCCCATCTTGTTTCAGCGTGAGCTATGCGTTTGGACTTAGAAGTCCATACCTCCCATGCCGCCCATTCCGCCCATGCCACCTGGCATACCGCCAGCGCCACCGGCCTTGTCTTCTGGCGCGTCGGAGATTGCAGCTTCCGTAGTGATCAACAGACCAGCAACCGATGCGGCATCTTGCAACGCGGTACGTACAACCTTGGTTGGGTCGATAACGCCCGAAGCCACGAGGTTTTCATACACATCAGTTGATGCGTTGAAGCCCATGGTTTCGTCATTTTCGCGCAACAGGTTGCCCGACACAACAGCGCCGTCAAATCCGGCGTTGGCTGCGATCTGACGCAATGGAGCAACAATCGCCTTGCGGATGATGTCGATACCACGTGTCTGGTCGTCATTGGCGCCCTTAAGGCCTTCAAGTGCCTTTGTTGCATAAAGAAGTGCAGTACCGCCGCCTGGGACGATGCCTTCTTCAACGGCTGCGCGGGTTGCGTGCAGCGCGTCATCAACGCGGTCCTTGCGTTCTTTCACTTCGACTTCGGTCGAACCACCGACCTTGATCACAGCAACACCGCCAGCGAGTTTCGCCAGACGTTCTTGCAGCTTTTCCTTGTCGTAATCCGATGTGGTGTTTTCGATCTGCGAACGGATTGCTTCTACGCGGCCCTTGATCGCATCGGTTTCACCGGCACCGTCGACGATGATGGTGTTGTCCTTGTCGATGGTGACGCGCTTGGCTTGGCCAAGCATGCCCAAGGTGACGGTTTCAAGCTTGATGCCCAGATCTTCGCTGATCATTTCACCCTTGGTGAGGATCGCGATATCTTCCAGCATCGCCTTGCGACGATCGCCAAAGCCTGGTGCCTT
>JAZKGS010000114.1:0-18739 GCA_040385805.1 Pseudomonadota bacterium
CCCCAACCTTGGCAAGGTTGTGCTCTACCCCTGAGCTACGCCCGCTCTGGCGGTCAGGGTTCTAATTCCTGACGGGTGAGGCGCGCCGTTAGCATGGGGTATATCCCCCCGCAAGCCCCAAATGCCCGCTTTTTACGAAAAGGGGATAAAGCCTGTCTTGTGAAAGACGTTGCTTTGCCCACATAGGGGACGAAACGAATCCTGAAGATGGGAGAATGAACTTGGCGACGATGGGCCTAACCACCGACGAACAGAAAGCCGTAGAGCAATTCCGGAACGATGTTGTCGCGCCGTCAATGGAGCGGTTGGTGATTCTTGACTTCTGGGCCGAATGGTGTGGCCCATGCAAGCAACTGACGCCGATTTTGGAGAAGATCGCAACCGAATATGCCGATCGCGGCGTTGTGTTGGCTAAGGTCAATGTCGATGAGAACAAGTTCATTGCCTCACAATTTCAGGTGCGGTCTATTCCCACGGTTTATGCCATGTTTCAGGGACAGCCAGTCGCTGACCTGTCGCCGGCGCGCACTGAACCGCAATTACGGCAGATGCTGGACCAATTGCTTGAGAAGCTACCAATTACGATTGGCGACACCGCCCCGGACCCAGCAGCGCAGCTCGCACCTTTGCTGGAAGAAGGTGAAGCGCTGCTGGCGCATGATGACGCGGAGCAGGCTTACGGCCTATTTGCCGAAGTGCTTTCGGTTTTGCCTGAACACCCCGCTGCGTTGTCGGGGTTGATTCGCGCGTTGACGGTCATGGGGCGCAACGACGAGGCGCAGGCTATCTATGATAGCTTAAGCGATGAACTGCGCGCTGACGCAGCGCTGGAAAAAGCAGCATCTGTTTTGAGCATAGCGGCCGCCGCCGTTCCCCCTGAAGAACTGGCCGGTTTAAAAGCATCCGTTGCTGCTTCACCTGACGATCACGCCCTGCGGCTAGACCTGGCCAATGCCTTAATGGCAGCAGGCGACCGCGATGGCGCTGCCGAAGCCTTATTGCATATCATTGCGGCGGACCGCGCGTGGAATGACGGCGCGGCCAAGGCACGGTTATTGGAAATATTTGCATTGATCGGATTGGAAGACCCATGGGTAGCAGCGACACGCCGAAAATTGTCAGCGATCCTGTTCGGATGACCACGCGCCGCATTTCGATTTTCCCGCTCACCGGGGCCATCATTTTCCCAAGCATGCAATTGCCGCTGCATATTTTTGAGCCACGCTATCGCGACTTGGTGAGCGATTCGCTCGCCCGTGACCGCAAAATCGGCATGATCCAGCCCAAGGGGCAGGGCAACCAACCACCCTTGTTCAGCGTTGGGTGCCTTGCGCGTATTCAGGACGTAGAGGCGCTGGACGATGGCAGGTACAACATCATCCTTGAAGGCGTGCAACGCTTTTCAGTGGTCAAAGAGCTCGACGTCACCACAAGCTTTCGACAAGTCGAAGCCGAATTGTGGAACGAGGATGAAATCAGCGAAACGCTATCGCTTGCCGAGCGTGCCTCTATCGAGATTGAATCGCGCCGGTTTGCCGATTCGCAAGGTTACAGCGTTGATTGGACAGCCGTGTCGCAACTCGACGATTATTCGTTGGTCAACGCCATCGCCCAAATCGCCCCGTTCGACTTCGCCGCCAAGCAAGCCTTGCTTGAGGCGCGTGGGCTTTCCGACCGTGCCGATACGATTGTGCAATTGATGCAGTTTTTCGGACGTCACGATGGTTCCGACGACCGCGTGACCCTTCAGTAATCAGGCAAGAAAGCTTGCCCGCAGGCCATCGATCACAAATTGCGCGGCCAGCGCCGCAAGCAGCACGCCCAACAATCGCGTAATCACGGCCTCGGCATTTGCTCCGAGCACGCGCATGATTGGCCCCGCCGCGAGTAATGCCAGTAAGGTCAGGACAAGCACTGCCCCAAGTGCAGCCAATATGATGCCAGCGCGGTCAATGCCGCTGTTTTGCGACATTAACAGCATGACCGACGCGATTGAGCCGGGCCCGGCGATCATCGGCATCGCCATGGGGAAGACGGACACGTCCTCAATCTCAGGCGTATCAATAATCTTCTGCGCGCGTTCTTCGCGGCGCTCAGTGCGCTTTTCAAAAACCATATCGATAGCGATCAGGAACAGCATGATGCCGCCTGCAATACGGAAACTGTTCAATTCGATATGCAATGCGCCAAGCAATTGTTCGCCAAAAAGGGCAAACACCAACAAGATTCCTGACGCGACCATGACCGCACGTAGCGCCATATTGCGTCTTTGGGCCGAATTGGCGCCTTTGGTCAGGCTGGCGTAAATCGGCGCACAGCCCGGCGGGTCAATCACCACGAAAAAGGTGATGAAGGCCGAAAGAAACAGGTCAATCATGTTTGCGGCGCGACCTGATCAATTATAATGGTTTCGGTTGCCTCGCCATTCCACAATTTAACCTCAACTGTCCGCGCACCATTGGGTTGAACGACATACATATAGCTCAACGACTGGTCACGCGCGTAGCCAGTCTTCATGATCGCGCCTTCGGGCGGAGCAGCAAGCATTGCAGGCGCACGGCCTTTGCAACTTGCGACCTTGGTCTCGATCATCTCTTTGGCCGCGCGTGGCGCGGTCAAGCCATCCGCATGATCCAGCACCCATTTCCATTCGCCATCGCCGCGCGCGTTTTTCTCGATAAATTGCCAGACAGTGGTGAAATAGCCGACCGAACCATCCGGTTTTTGCCACGCGCCCGTCGTCACGCCAGTTTTGCCATCACAGGACATGAAGGCCTTATGCGGTTGCCATTTTACGGGTGCGGCCGGGTCTGCCTTGCCCTTGAGCCAGTCAAGCGCAACCGTTGGTTGCGGGACAAACATGACAGCGTCCTTTGCGGCGGTTTCGCGGAATGCGGTCCACTGTCCTTTCTGTTGCGCAAGCTGATTAAAGGCAATTTCCGCGGCGATAATTGCACTTGGGTTTGCGATTTTCGCTTGGAAGTTACGGAATTCAGGCCTTGGCGCCGAGGAACAGCCGCCAAGCGCTGCCGCAAGAAGAAGGACAGAATATGCTTTCATGGCGTCAAATTCCTTCTGGTGCCGACATCCCCGCCCGGCGGTGCGCAGCAACCAAAGTGTTGCGCAACAGGCACGCAATGGTCATTGGTCCAACGCCGCCCGGCACGGGTGTGATCGCGCCAGCATGGCGTAACGCGTCGTCAAAGGCAACATCGCCTACAAGACGGCCTTTGCTTTGCCCTGCTTCGGGTTCCAGGCGGTTGATACCAACATCAATAACCACTGCACCAGGTTTCAACCAATCGCCCGTCACCATTTCGGCGCGGCCCACGGCGGCGACGACGATGTCCGCACGGCGCACAACATCGGCCAAATCCTGTGTCCGGCTATGTGCGATGGTAACGGTACAATTTTCAGCCAACAGCAACTGCGCCATCGGCTTGCCGACGATATTCGAGCGACCAATGACGACTGCGCTTTTGCCTGAAAGATCGCCCATATGATCCTTCAACAGCATCAGGCAGCCAAGCGGGGTGCAAGGCACAAACGCGTCCTCACCCACCGCCAGCCGTCCAGCGTTGACGACATGAAATCCATCGACATCCTTGGCTGGATCAATTGCGGCAATGACTGCTTTGTCATCGATATGCGGTGGCAAGGGCAATTGCACCAATATGCCATCGACCGCAGCGTCGGCGTTGAGTGTTTCAACCAGCGCGATCAATTCGCCTTGCGAAACCGATGCAGGCAAACGATGTTCGAAGCTGTTCATACCAGCCTCGACAGTCGCCTTCTTCTTCGAACCCACATAAACCTGGCTGGCCGGGTCTTCGCCCACCAGCACAACCGCCAGGCCCGGCTTGCGGCCTGTCGCCGCAACGAAGCTGTCGACGGCGGCGGCCACGCGCTGGCGCAATTGGGCCGCAAAGGCCTTGCCATCAATTATCGTTGCTGTGCTCACATGCCAGCCGAAGCGATATCATTGGCAACGCCCATCAACAGCATCTGCAATATGCGCAAGCCAATCAACAGCACCATTGGCGAGAAATCGATCATCCCGGTGTCAGGCATGATCTTGCGGATGGGCTTAAGAAACGGATCGAGGATGACGGAAAGCGCCTGCCAGATGGAGGCGACAATATTGTTCGACAAGCTGACGACGTTAAATGAAATCAGCAAGCTCAGGATGAACTGGATGATGACGACGGTCGACAGGATCGTCATCAAATAACCGATTATGGAAATAAGCGCGAGAAGCATGGAATTCTCCGGAAAGGTTTGTCCAAGCGATTAGCCGAGGCAGAGCGCTGTATCAACTGCCTAAAACAGTGCGCGGCAGAGTTTACTTATGAATAAGCGTTCCTGCGCCCTTCACGGTGAACATTTCGATCAGCATCGCGTGGCTGGTACGGCCGTCGAGGATAACCGCAGCGTCCACCCCTGACTCCACGGCATCAACACAGGTCTGGATTTTGGGGATCATCCCGCCGCTGATTGTGCCGTTGCTTTGCAATTCGGCGATAGCAGCAGGATCAAGGTCCGTCAGCAACGCGCCCGATTTGTCGAGCACGCCTGCAACATCGGTCAACAGAAACAGTCGCGATGCGCCAAGCGCGCTGGCGACCGCACCTGCCATAGTATCGGCGTTGATATTGTAGGTATGGCCATCGGTGCCAACGCCAATCGGTGCGATCACGGGGATCATACCTGCTGCGCTAATGGTATCGATAATGCTGCGGTCAACGGTCGTTGGTTCGCCAACAAAGCCTAAATCGATGTTCCGTTCGATATGGCTATCGGGGTCCTTTTGCGTCCGCTGCACCTTCGTCGCCGTAACAAAGCCGCCATCCTTGCCCGATATTCCAAGCGCCTTGCCGCCTGCGGCATTAATCCAGCCGACGAGCTCCTTGTTGATCGCGCCCGACAGCACCATTTCGGCAATTTTCGCAGTTTCGGCATCGGTGACACGAAGGCCATCGATAAATTCGCTCTCCACACCCAATTTCTTGAGCATCGCACCAATTTGCGGCCCGCCGCCATGGACAACCACTGGGTTGATGCCCACCGCTTTCAACAACACAACATCATCGGCGAAGTCGCGCGCGAGGCTCGCGTCACCCATCGCATGGCCGCCATATTTGACGACGAAAGTCTTGCCTGCATAACGCTGCAAATAAGGCAGCGCTTCGGTTAGCGTTTCGGCCTTGGCGAGATTGGCGGGATCAATCGTCATGCGCACTGCCTGCCTTGGGGTCTGTGCCGTCAAGTTTATGGCCGTAGCCGACGAAGAAAGTGATGAGCAACGGCACCATGATCATGCTCAACACAACCTTCGCGAGCATTTGGCCGAACAGCAATTCGGTGATGGGGAACACGCCGTAAAAGGCGATGCTCACGAATAACAAAGTGTCGATAATCTGCGAGAGCACCGCCGCGATTGCTCCGCGCACTGCAACATATTTGCCAACGGTGTTTTTCAGGCGATCGAACAGATACACGTTGAGCATTTGGGAAACGCCGTAAGCGACGATGCCTGCGACCCAAATGCGCGGCGTTTGTCCCATCATTGTGTTGAATGCATCGAGATATTTGTCGTCCATCTTGGGCGATGGTGGCAAAGAAAGCACGAGCAATGCGAGCAGTATCGACGCGATCAACGGAATAAAGCCATATTTCACGAGCCGGTCAGCGATAGCCTTTCCGTGCAAGGCTGCGACCGAGCTGGATAGGATAACCAGCAAGAGAAACGGGAAAATGCCTGCTTCCACGGCGAGAGGCCCCAATGAAACCTGCTTATTTCCAAGCACGCCGGCAATGCAGACCATGCCGCCGTAAATGATTGAAAACATGAAAAGCGATTTTGGGATGCCCCTGTCGGGCGCGTGCGATGTGGTCTGATCAGTCATCCAAAACTGACTAGCGTCTAATTTTATTGGCGCAAGGCCAACGATGGCGCTAGGTGTCGCGACAATATTCTGGGGTCGGGACTTTATGCAAATTTTATTGAGCATCGCGGGCATGGTCGTCATTCTGGCGATTGCGGTTTTGCTGTCCTCAAACCGTCGCGCGATCAAATTCCGTGTGGTTGGCGCTGCCTTTGCCCTGCAGGCCAGTCTGGCTGCGTTGGTTTTATACACCTCATGGGGCAAGGTCGCTTTGAACGCCGCGTCGACAGGCGTATCCAATCTGCTTGGCTATTCCGCCAAGGGCACTGAGTTCATCTTTGGCCCGTTGGCCTCACCTGAGATTGGTGGCAACAGCTTTGCCATCGCCGCTTTGCCGGTCATCATCTTTTTCGCGTCGTTGATTTCGATCCTCTATTATTTGGGCATCATGCAATATGTGATCCGCTGGATTGGTGGCGGTCTGCAAAAGATCACTGGCATTTCGAAAGTCGAAAGCCTTTGCGCCGCTGCCAATATTTTCGTTGGCCAATCGGAATCGCCATTAGTCATTCGGCCCTATCTCGCCGCGTTGAAACCAGAACAATTATTCTGTGTCATGACCGTCGGTATGGCGGGCGTCGCAGGCACTATTCTTGCCGCTTATGCGTCGATGGGCATTCGCATCGATTATCTGCTCGCGGCAGCATTCATGTCGGCCCCTGGCGGGATATTAATGGCAAAAATCATGATGCCAGATGTGCCGCCTGTCGTGGTGGCAGAGGGCGACCCTGCCTTGGCAAACCCGCATCCAGATGATGAGCCGGAAATGGCGCATGACGATGATGAGGAAAAGCCTGCCAATATCATCATGGCCGCTGCGCAAGGTGCGCAAACCGGCGTTAAGCTGGCCGTGGCCGTGGGCGCAATGGTGCTTGCCTTTGTTGCCCTGGTTGCTTTGGCCAATGGCATTTTGGGCGGCATTGGCGGCTGGTTCGGCCTGCCCGATTTAAGTTTTCAGCAGATCGTCGGCTATGTCTTTGCGCCAATCATGTTCTTGCTGGGTGTGCCGTGGAATGAGGCCATTCAAGCAGGTGGCCTGTTTGGTACCAAGATCGTTCTGAACGAATTTGTGGCATTCATCGACTTGGGAGCCCTAAACACGCTGTCAGCGCCGACTGTCGGTATCGTAACCTTCGCCCTGTGCGGCTTTGCCAATTTCAGCTCAATCGCTATTCAAATGGCGGTGACCGGGGGTCTTGCCCCCAACCAGCGTCCGATGATCGCGAAGCTTGGATTGAAGGCGCTGGCGGCTGGATCACTGTCCAACCTGATGAGTGCGGCGCTGGCTGGGCTGTTCCTGTCGCTGACCTGATCAGCCTTCGCCCGCTGCGCGTTTCAGTTCATATAGCAGGTCAAGTGCAGCCCTGGGGCTAAGCGCGTCGATGTCTAGGTCAGTCAGCTTCTCGCGCAAGGCGTCCACCTTCGCCTCGGCGGCGTCGATTGCGGCGCTGAACAACGGCAAGTCGCCAAGACCAGCCGCCAGCCCGCCGGTTTCAGCGCGCCCTTTTTCAAGCTTGCCCAGAACTGAACTTGCCCGCGCGACGACTTGCGGGGGAAGGCCAGCAAGTTTTGCCACCGCAATACCGTAGCTGCGGTCGGCGGGGCCATCGGCAAGCTCATGCAGAAGCACGAGATCGCCTTTATACTCCTTCGCGCGGACATGGTGCAGCGACATCGCATCAAGGCTGTCGGCGAGCCGCGTCAATTCATGATAATGCGTGGCAAACAAGCATCGGCAGCGATTGGTTTCGTGAATGCCCTCAACCACAGCCCAGGCAATGGCAAGACCATCATAAGTCGACGTGCCGCGCCCGACCTCATCCAATATCACGAAGCTGCGCTCGGTCGCTTGGGCAAGAATAGCGGCGGTTTCGACCATTTCGACCATGAAGGTTGAACGGCCACGCGCAAGATTGTCGGACGCGCCAACGCGGCTGAACAAACGGTCGACCAGCCCAAGCCGCGCCGAACTTGCGGGGACATAGCTGCCGGCTTGCGCGAGCAAAACGATCAATGCATTTTGCCGCAGGAAGGTTGATTTACCGCCCATATTCGGACCGCTCACGAGCCATAGCCGTTTTTCGGGCGACAGCTTGCAGTCATTGGCGATGAAGCGGTCGCCGGACTTTGCCAGCGCGCTTTCGACGACTGGGTGGCGGCCGCCTTCGATCTCAAGGCAGGGATGCGCAACGAAGCTTGGGCGGCACCAATTGCTTTCGGCGGCGCGTTCGGCCAACGCAGCAGACACGTCAATGCGCGCCAGCGCGTCTGCACTTGCGGCGATTGGGTCACGGCGCGACAGCACAAGCGCAATCAGTTCTTCGAGATGCGCAGCTTCAGCGGCCAATGCGTGGCCTCCGGCTTGCGTGATCCGCACCGCTTCTTCATGCAATTCTGGCGAATTGAACCGCACTGCACCGGCCATTGTCTGCCGATGGGTGAAGCCAGTGCCCGGTGCCATAAGCGCATCGCCATGCTTGGCCGGGACCTCGACGAAATAGCCAAGGACCGCGTTATGCCGAATTTTGAGCGCGGCAACGCCCGTCGCATCGCGGTAACGTGCTTCCAGTTGCGCAATGGCTTGGCGGCCATCACGGCCAGCGACGCGCAGCATATCCAACGCGGCATCATAGCCTTCGGCGATATAACCGCCCTGCGTGGTCTCTGTGGGCGGCGACGCAACCAATGCGCGTGCGAGCAAGTCGACCATATGGCCATGGCCATCCATTGCGGGCAGCAGCTGATCAAGCAACTCAGGTCGGTCCGGCATCGCGCCCAAACGCTCCCGCAAAGCGCGCGCCGCATCCAACCCATCGCGGATCTGGCCCAAGTCCCTTGGGCTGCCACGCCCTGCCACCACACGCCCAAGCGCGCGCGCAATGTCCGGCAACTGGCGCAGCGCCGTCCGAACGGCATCACGTGTTAATGGCGCGTCGTGGAACCACTGCACCAGCGACAGCCTCGCATCGATCTTTGATTTGTCCATCAATGGCGCGGCAAGATCGGCAGCCAGTTGCCGCGCACCTGCGCCAGTGATCGTGCGGTCAACCTCCGCCAGCAGCGAACCAGCGCGGCCGCCTTTGCTTGCGCTGTTGATTTCAAGGCTGTCGCGCGTGGCCTGATCGATCAAAAGATGTTCATGCACCTCGCGCCGCACGGGCAATTTGAGGAAAGGCATTTTGCCCTGCCCTGCATGTGCGAGGTAGGAAATCAGCCCGCCTGCCGCCGCCTGTTCAGCGCGCGTGACGGGGCCAATGCTATCGAGCGTATGGAGCGCGAAATGCTGCTTCAGCAAATCACCGCCAACAATGCTGTCAAAATCTGCACGTGGCCGAATGATCGCCTCAGGCAGCGCGGGCGACCCGTCTGATACGACCAATTCGCTCGCGGAAAGCCGCGCCAACTCCGCCTCAAGCGCGCCGCCTGTCACCGTCACCAGTTCAAAATAGCCAGTTGAGATGTCCGCCGCGGCGATTCCGAAAAACTCTCCAACCTGCGCAACCGCAACGAGCATGTTCGACGCCCAGCTATCAAGCAAGCTATCCTCGGTCAGGGTACCTGCCGTTACAAACCGCACAATGTCGCGGGTCACCAATGTTTTGCCACCGCGGGCCTTGGCTGCTTCCGGACTTTCGGTTTGCTCGGCAATCGCAACGCGGTGCCCAGCCTTGATCAGCCGCGCCAAATATCCTTCGGCTGCATGAACTGGCACGCCGCACATCGGGATAGGCCTGCCATCATGTTCGCCGCGCGAGGTCAGAGCGATATCCAACGTCGCCGCAGCAGCACGCGCATCGTCAAAGAACAGTTCGAAAAAATCACCCATGCGGTAAAACAGCAGGCAATCGCCCGCTTTGGCTTTCAAACCAAGATATTGCACCATCATCGGTGTCGGTGTGTTGTCCCCCGCCATATTGGTTGCGTTAGCGAAGCCCATCGAGCGGGGCAATGCTTGCCCTTACGTCAGCAGCGCGTTAGGGGCTGATAAATTGATGATAACCGGTCAGGGCCAAGAATGAACGATAGCGACGTCCAAATCACCCCGCAGGAAGCGTTGGATTTCCATTCGCAGGGACGCCCCGGCAAAATCGAAATCGTGGCGACAAAGCCAATGGCGACTCAGCGCGATTTGTCGCTTGCATATTCGCCAGGCGTGGCTGTGCCAGTGCAGGCCATTTATGATGATCCTGCTACCGCATATGATTACACCGCCAAGGGCAATTTGGTCGCCGTAATATCGAACGGTACCGCGATTCTCGGCATGGGTAACCTTGGGGCATTGGCGTCAAAGCCTGTCATGGAGGGCAAGGCGGTATTGTTCAAACGCTTCGCAGATGTTGATTCCATCGACATCGAAGTGAAAACCGAAGATGCGCAGCGTTTCATTGATGCGGTTGAATTGTTGGAACCTACCTTTGGCGGCATCAACCTGGAAGACATTGCTGCGCCCGACTGCTTCATCATTGAACAAACATTGAAAGAGCGGATGAACATTCCCGTCTTTCATGATGATCAACATGGCACCGCGATTATCGCCGCCGCCGGGTTGATCAACGCATGTGAACTGACTGGCAAGTCGCTGAAAGACATCAAGGTCGTCTGCAATGGCGCTGGTGCAGCGGCGATTGCGTGCACTGAGCTCATCAAGGGCATGGGCGTGCCGCATGATAATGTGATCATGTGCGACCGTACCGGCGTGATCTATCAGGGCCGCACCGAAGGCATGGACCAATGGAAATCGGCGCATGCTGCGAAGACCACTGCGCGCAGCTTGGCCGAGGCGATTGTCGGCGCTGACGTTTTTCTGGGCCTTTCCGCCGCCAATGCCCTAAGCGCCGACATGGTCAAAACCATGGCGGATCAGCCGATCATCTTTGCCATGGCCAACCCAGACCCCGAAATTTCCCCGCCCGTGGCGCGTGCTGCGCGGCCCGATGCGATTATCGCGACGGGTCGGTCAGATTTCCCCAATCAGGTCAACAATGTCCTGTGCTTCCCATTCCTGTTCCGCGGTGCGCTCGACGTGCGGGCGACCACCATCAATGAACCTATGAAGATTGCTGCTTCGCATGCGCTGGCGCAATTGGCGCGCGAGACGGTGCCCGAAGAAGTGGCGGCAGCTTATGGCGGTCTGGTACACAAATTCGGGCGGGAATATATCATTCCGTCGCCATTTGACCCGCGCCTGATGGAGATTGTTGCGTCTGCGGTTGCCAAAGCCGCCATGGATTCAGGCGTGGCGCAAAAGCCGATCGCCGACATGAACGCTTATCGCGCCAGCCTGCGTGCGCGCCAGAACCCGACGACGTCCGCGCTTACGCAAGTTTATGAGGCGGCGCGCGCGAAACCCAAGCGCGTGATTTTTGCTGAGGCCGAGGAAGATGTTGTCCTGCGCGCTGCCGTTCAATTCAAACAGGATGGCTATGGCATTCCAGTCCTCATTGGCCGCGACGCCCGCGTCACCGAAAAACTGGTTGGGCTCGGCGCTAATCCAGACGAATATGAAATCCACAACAGCGTGCAAAGTCCGCTCGTCGATAAGATGGTCGACCGGCTGTATAACCGCCTGCAACGGCGGGGCTATCTGCGTCGCGACATCCAACGGATGGTCAATCGCGACCGCAACATTTTTGGCGCGTTGTTGCTACAAATGGATCAAGCCGATGCCATGATCACCGGCGTCACCCGCACCTTTGGTCAGACCCTGCGCGAGCTGCGCCGCGTGCTAGACGCGAAAAAGGACGCAGTCCCCTTTGGCATTCACGTCATGGTCGGCAAAACGCATACCGTGTTTATTGCCGATACCACGGTCAACGAACGCCCAAGTGCCGAAGAACTCGCGCACATTGCCGAGAAGACGGCCGCCGTTGCCCGTCGTATGGGCCATGTACCGCGCGTTGCGTTCCTGTCCTTCTCGACATTTGGCAATCCGGCTGGAACGTGGCTCAACAATATCCGCGATGCCGTGGCGTTGCTTGACGCCCGCCGGCCCGACTTTGAATATGAAGGCGATATGCCGCCGGATGTCGCGTTGAACCCGGCGCTGATGAAAAACTACCCATTCTGCCGCCTGTCTGGCCCAGCCAATGTTCTGGTCATGCCAGGGCTGCAGTCAGCGAACCTGTCGGCCAAGCTGCTCCGCGAATTGGGAGGGGATCAGGTCATTGGACCGATGCTGTTGGGTATTGAGCGCCAAGTGCAGGTGGCAACCATGGCATCGAGCACAAGCGACCTTGTGACGCTTGCGGTCTTGGCGGCTGCGGGGGTTACGGAATAAAAGAAAGCACAAGAGGGCCGGTTAATCCCGGCCCCTAAATGCGCACTGCCTTAATTCGGGCTATTCGGGGTCGCGCCTTGACCGCCACCGGCACCTACAGCACCAATATTGCCAAAGATTTCTTCAAAGAAGCTGGTATTGCGGCCAAGTGTTGGGGTCTTGTCACCTTCAGGACTGATTTTGGAAATCAATTCTGTGCCGGTTTGCGCAACCGATGCAACATTACCCGCTTGGTCAAAGCGGACTTTTAGGACAAATTGCTTATCGGCCTTGGGCTGCGAAAATGCCAGTTGCTTGGCGTCGCGCGAGTAATAATACCAATCATTCTGGTCAAACTGGCCCACAAAGGTCGGACGGCCAAGAGATGCCTGAACCGATTCCTTGTTATCGACACCCGGCTGAACGGAACTCAGTAAAGTCTGGTCGCCGATATAACCTTGATGCGAACGCAGCCGCGTGCAGCCTGTGGACAGCGTCAATGCGGCAACCAATGTTGCTAGACCGGCAATTTGCGACGCGCGCATAGACTTCTCCGCTAATCCACTAAACTTGAGGCTTTGCCATTGCATCCTTATGGCGCAATATCAATATGCAATCCCAGATGAATGCCCGATGAGTAAGGATGAAAGCGCCGTTATGACATTATTGAAAAGACTTTTCGGCAACGGGCAACCAGACCCCAAAATCAAGCTTGTGCCTTTGTACAACCAGATTGTGGCCAAGGCACGCGAGCCACATTGGTATATTGAAGGCCAGGTGCCTGACAGCCTCGATGGCCGGTTCGACATGGTGGCGGCGATTCTATCGCTTGTCTTGCTGCGACTAGAAGACAGCAAGGCCCACGCCCTCGACATGGCACGGCTGACTGAAGTATTTGTCGACGACATGGACGGGCAATTGCGTGAAGTTGGCATTGGCGACATGATCGTCGGAAAGCATATCGGCCAGATTATGAGCGCCGTCGGCGGCCGATTGGGCGCGCTGCGGACTGCGATGGAGGACCACAGTGCCCTTGACGATGCCTTGGTCCGCAACCTCTATCGCGGCGTTGCGCCGTCGCCAGAGGCGCTTGCCCACACGCGTCAGGGCCTACTCGATGTTGAACGCGCGCTCGGCTCGCAATTGCCCGACATGCTGGTTGAGGGCGACGCCAAATGGTGACGACCAACGAGTTCAGCCACGTTATAAAGCTTTCCGAAGTTGGCAACCATAGCCGAAATATCCAACTGTCGGCGGACGAGGTCGCGCGCGCTGGCCTGAGGGCGCGATTTGACCTGGCTGCATTGGACTCGCTGAAGGCCGAAATATCCCTCGCCCATGATGCCGAAGGCGTTGTCGCCACTGGCCGCTTTACCGCAGATCTCGCGCAGTTCTGCATTGCGTCACACGACCCCGTGCCCGTCAAGATGGACGAAGCCGTCAATATCCGCTTCGTCCCTGAGCCCGTCGTGAACGGAGAGGTTGAGCTTGAGTTGGAAGCCGACGATTGCGACACGATGTTTCATGATGGCCAGACGATTGACCTTGGCGAAGCCGTTGCCCAGTCGCTTGGTCTAGCGCTCAACCCCTATCCGCGCAGTCCTGAAGCAGAAAAAATGCTCAAGGCCGCTGGCGTGAAAAGCGAGGAAGAGGTTGTACCGACAGGCGCTTTGGCTGGCCTGAAGGATTTGTTGGCGAAAAAATGAGGGCCAAGCGCCATGTTTGACGTGGCATTGCGCCGGTTGGTTGATCCAGCCCTTATCCGCATCGCAGGATGGTTGGCGGATGCGCGCATATCGGCCAATGCGCTGACGATCAGCGGGGCGGGGCTTGGCCTTGGCTCTGCCTTTTTCATCACGCAATCGAACTTTGTCGCGGCGCTGGGCTTCATCGTGCTGAACCGGATATTCGACGGGCTGGATGGCGCGATAGCCCGCATCAATGGACCGACAGAATTTGGCGGCTATCTGGACACGATCTGCGATTATATATTCTACCTTTCGGTCCCAATTGCGTTCGGGTTAGGCGCCCCCGCGAACGAACTGCCCGCATTGTTTCTGGTCGCGAGCTTCACATTGACCGCTGTGAGCTTCCTGGCTTTCGCAGCGATTGCCGCCCGTAATTCTTCCGATGATAGTCACGGGCAAAAGGCATTTATCTATTCGACCGGATTGATGGAGGGCGGGGAAACGATCGCCTTTTTCATTTTATTTTGCCTGTTCCCGGCCTATTTCCAGACATTGGCGATCGTCTTTGCCGCATTATGCCTGCTGACCGTCGTTCAACGCATCGTCCTCGCGGCAAAAAGCTTTCGTTAGCCGCGTTGCCAGCGAAACCAGCGTTCCGCCCATTTCAACAAGCCCTCTGGCTTGCGCGCAAGGCCAAATTGTCCCGCCGCATATTTGTTCGCCTCAGCCCAGGTGGGATAAGGGTGAATGGTCTGCAGGATTTTGCGCAGCCCCATATTGTGCTTCATCGCAAAGGTGACCTCAGCGAGAATTTCGCCGGCATTTTGACCAATGATCGTCGCGCCCAATATCCGGTCACTGCCTTTTGCAGTCAGGATTTTCACAAAGCCATGCGCCTCGCTTTCGGCAATTGCGCGGTCAAGGTCATCGAGATCGTAACGCGTCATGTCAAAGGACAGACCCTGCTCTTCGGCTTCGGCTTGCGTGAGGCCAACCGTCGCCAACTCAGGCTCGGTATAGGTCACGCGCGGCAAGACGCGGTAATCGGTGCGGTATTTTTTAAACGGGCGGGCAAGCGCGTTGACGCTGGCATACCAAGCCTCATGGCTTCCGCCATGGGTCAGTTGTTGACGCCCCGCCACATCGCCCGCGCACAATATATGCGGCATGTTGGTGCGGAGAAATGCGTCATTTTCCAGCCGTCCATCGACAATAAGCCCAAGCTCCTCCAAACCAAAGCCCGCCACGCGCGGCTTACGCCCGACCGCGATGATGACGTCGTCATAGGCAATTGCGACTTCGCCATCTGGTCCAGCGGCGACCAAAGTCTTGCCCGTTTCGAACCGCAGCGCACGATGCCCGGTGCGAACAGAAACCCCTTCGGATTCAAGACGCGCCGTCACCAACGCCGCGGCATCGGCATCTTCTTTCAACAGCAAACGTTCGGCCATCTCGACAATCGTAACCTGCGACCCGAGCCGCTGGAACGCTTGCGCCAGTTCGCATCCAATTGGCCCGCCACCCAAGATCACAAGCCTCGCTGGTACAGTTGGCCGCGTGACCATGGCGTCCCACAAAGTTTCGCTTGTTAGAAATCCGCTGTCCTCGACGCCGGGCAGTGGCGGAATAAGCGGTGCCGCACCTGTGGCAATAATGAAAGACTTGGCAGTCAACCGCCGCTCGCCGTCAATCTCGACCGTCCAGGGATCAAGGAAGCGGGCATAACCCTTCACACAATCGACCCCAAGGCCAGTGAAGCGTTCAACGCTGTCATGCGGCTCGATTGTGGTGATGACATCACGCACGCGGCGCATCACGGCTGGGAAGTCGATGACAGGCGCGCCGCTGTGAATACCGAAGCGCGCCGAATCCGCAATCTGGTGCGCGACCTTCGCGCTTTTGATCAGCGCTTTGGACGGAACACATCCGGTGTTCAGGCAATCACCGCCCATTTCATGCGCTTCAATCAACGTCACTTTGGCCTTCACCATCGCGGCGATATAGGCGGAAACCAAGCCAGCCGAGCCAGCACCGATGACAATCAGATTGCGGTCGAACCGCTTGGGCTTATTCCAACGTTCAGCCACGGCTACGCTTGACCAAAGCAACAATGCCCTTTGCCACCCAAGGGAATAGAGCAAGCGCAACAAAGGATGCAATCAAGGTCGGTGATAGCAAGCCAGCGGTGCTGTCGATCCGGCTAATCTGTGTGCCTGCATTCACAAACACGACAGTCGCGGGCAACATCCCCAATTGGCTGACCCAGAAAAACGTCCGCGTTTTAATGCGCGTCAGGCCCATCAAAAGGTTGATGACGAAAAAGGGGAATACGGGGATCAGACGCAGCGTGAAGAGGTAAAACGCGCCGTCCTTTTCAAGGCCGTCATTTATCGGACGCAGGCGTCCGCCGAATTTCGCCTGCACCCAATCGCGCAAGACGAAACGCGCGCTGAGAAACGCCAAAGTCGCGCCAATGGTGGAAGCGAATGAAACGATGATGGTGCCGACGACCACCCCGAACAAAGCACCCGCAACAAGGCTCATGATTGCAGCGCCGGGAATCGAAAGCCCGGTCACCGCGACATACAGAATGAAGAACCCGGCTATGTAGAGCGCAGGGTTGGCGTCCTTCGCCGCTACAATATCCGCTTGGCTCGCCTTAAAGTTTTCGAGGCTCAAAACCTGACCAAGATCGAAAACAAAATAAGCGACAATCGCGCCAAGCAAGACAAGAACCAAGATTGTTTTTTTAATCATGGCCCCTGCTCAATATGCTGCTGATTTCGCTCTGTGATTAGCGATCAAAATGGTACGTCATCGTCAAGGTCATTGTCGAAGTCGCCGCCGCCAAAGCCGCCTGACGAACCGCCGCTGCTGCCGCCGCCGCCAGCGCCCCAATTGTTGCCGCCGCCCGAGCCACCGCCCGATGATGCACCACCGCCGCTCCAGCCTTCTCCGCCGCCTGATCCGCCCTTGGCGCCATCAAGCATCACGAGCTTTCCGTCAAAGCCGGCTACCGAAACTTCGGTGGTGTACCGGTCATTGCCAGACGCATCCTGCCACTTGCGCGTACGCAATTGGCCCTCGATATAAACCTTGCTGCCTTTTTTCAGGAAGCGTTCCGCAACGCCGACAAGGCCGTCCGAATTCAGCACAACGGTGTGCCATTCGGTCCGCTCTTTTTTCTCGCCAGTGGTGCGGTCTTTCCAGTCTTCCGACGTCGCAATGCGCAAATTGCAGATGCGCCCGCCGTTCTGGAATGATTTGACCTCAGGGTCAGCGCCCAAATTGCCAACGATGATGACTTTATTGACGCTTCCCGCCATGGTCCTGTCCTTTGATTAAAATTTTGTGTTGGCCCGCTATAAGCCGAAGGAACGCGCTGTCCAATATGTTATCCCTGCTGCTGCATAAGCCAGCGCAAAAAGATAACTGACCATGAAGATGGGCCATTTCCAGCCGTTGGTTTCTCGGCGGGTAACGGCAATCGTCGAAATGCATTGCGGCGCAAAAACGAACCAGGCGAGGAAGGCCAAAGCAGTCGCCAGAGACCAGTCTGCCGCAAGCTTTGGCCCGAGGCTGGTCGCCGCGGCATCTTCGTCCGCAGCGTCGATGGCGTAAACCGTCGCAAGCGCCGACACCGCAACTTCGCGCGCCGCCATTGCCGGTATTAACGCTAATGCAATGTCGTGGTTGAAACCGATGGGGCGCACGATTGGTTCAAGTCCGTCGGCAATGCGCCCCGCGACCGAATATTCGACCTGCGAGATATTGCTGCCTTCAGGTGCCTTGGGGAAACTTAAAAGCGCCCACAATATGATGGTCGCAGCAAAGATAATCGTCCCTGCGCGGCGCAAAAACACCCATGCGCGCTGCCACAGGTTGATCGCAATGTCTTTCAAGCGTGGCCATTGGTAGCGCGGCATTTCGATGAGGAAACTGCTCGTCCGGCTTTGCGTGACAAAGCGTTGAATGACCGCTGCAGCGAGCATCGCACCCAATATACCTGCGATATACAGACCGAAGAGGACAAGACCCTGAAGGCCAATGCCTGGGCCAACGCTGGATGCGGGAATGAACGCGCCAATGATGACCGTGTAGACAGGTAGGCGCGCGGAACAGGTCATCAGCGGAGCAATGAGGATCGTCGCCAACCGCTCCTTTTGATCCATGATCGTGCGCGTCGCCATGATGCCGGGAATCGCGCAAGCAAAGGAGGATAATAACGGAATGAAGCTATGCCCCGAAAGCCCGACCGCCGCCATCATGCGGTCCATGACAAAGGCAGCGCGCGTCATGTAACCTGTCGCCTCAAGCAATAATATGAAGAGGAACAGGATCAAAATTTGGGGTAGGAAAACGATGACTGAACCAACGCCGGCGATAACGCCGTCGGTCAGGAACGAGCGAAGCAAGCCGTCTGGTAGCGCCGCCTTGATGCCATCACTTAAAAGGGCAAAACCGCTTTCAATCCAGCCAATGGGCGCTTCGGACCAGCCATAGACCGCCTGAAACATCAGGAACAATAAGGCCAGCAAAATGACCACGCCGCCCACCGGATGCAACAAAACCGCGTCCAGCCTGCGTGTCCATTGACGGCCTGCGGTTTCACTGATGATCGCCGAACGGGCAATATCGCGCGCGCGCTGATTCTGCGCACCAAAGGACGATGCAACGGGTTCGATTGCGGCGCGCGGGTTTTTAAGCGCTTGTTCAAGCGCCGTCATCAGCGGCTCAAGCCCGCGACGGCGAACCGCAACCGTTTCAATAACCGGCACGCCAAGCGCGCGCGCCAAGGATTGCGAGTCCAGCTGAAGCCCATCGCGCTCGGCCAGATCAATCATGTTGAG
>JAZKGS010000114.1:18839-35018 GCA_040385805.1 Pseudomonadota bacterium
ACCAGAGGCGGCATTTGAGTCATGCAGACAGTTCACAGTCGATGGCGGCGGCAACATTGGTGCGCAAGGCGACGGTCATGCGGCCAACGCGAACAGCCACCGGATCACGCCACATCAATATGCCCTTATGCAGCGCCTCTATCGTCACGCCGGGTTCGAAACCGAGCGAACGCAAACGATGCCCCTCTTGATCGGGCAAGGCGTCCCAATCAATGGCGCGAATAACCGCGATTTGGTTCAACGGAAGGTGGTCAAGTTGCACTCGCGCTATTTGCAACCGATTCGCAATAACATCAATAGGGTTTCGTATTAACGCGCAGGGTAGCGCAGGCGCCCAATGAAGCGCGACAGGCTTGGCGTATATTCCTTGCGCTGCTTTGCCTGATATTTCACTTTTTCAATCTGCATCACATTGTCGATCCGCCGGTCAAGAAAGGCGCGGGTATCGGCAAAGTTTTCGCTGTCGTCATTGACGAAAACGCTCAAAGTGCTGCCGTAGACCGCCGAAAGTGTCATGCGCTTGGTATAATGGTTGAGGTCGGTCGCGGTATCTCCGGCCAAGCGCCACATGCGGTCCGCCGAACGCCAACCGATCTTCGCTGCCTTAGCCAGATTCTGCGGCATGGCCATGATGGCAAGCGCGCGACGAAGCGATTCCCGGTCTGGAGACATGATCTCAAGCCGCGTGGCCAGCAATGCATTGATGCGATCGCGGATTTTCATCGCGTTTAGCTTTTCTGCTGGCAGGCGGCGGGCGAGTTCCAGATCAATGCCCTCGACCCACGCGTCGATCATGTCGATTGTCTTGCCCTTGAACGCCAACATGGCGACGTCGCGGTCAACGCCCATCTCGTCAGCGGCGGCATGAACCGCGGCATCGGACCAGCCGTCAAACCCGGCATGACGACCAATGACTGGAGCAAGGGCGACGCGAATTTCGTCGAGCGTCGGGTCGGCGGGAAGAGCGTTTTCTGACATGACTTATATGTAGGGGTTCGCTGCCGCCAAGAAAAGGGCTATTGCTTACGCACCAGCACCAACGCGATCATAATGAGTGCGCTGCCCGTAAAATCCATTGCCGTCAGCGTTTCGCCAAAGGCCAGCCAACCGGCCGCCGCCGACAAGGCAGGCTGCAACAGCAAGGCAAGCCCAATGACCAGCGGGCTGAAATGCGGCAGTGCGTAAGTCAGGCAACCTTGGCCGAAAAACTGCGAGGTGAAGGCAAGCAAAAGGACTGGCCACCATGCCGTAGGAATGATCTGTTCGCCAGCAAACACAGCCGAGGCAAGAAGCACGACCGCCGCAACGGCACTGGCCATACCAAGCGCACCCCAGCTTTCGGTGTTTTGCCGCATTTTCATCATCAGCAACAAATAGACGGTATATGTAAGCCCGGCGCCAAGCGACAGCAGGTCGCCGGTGAAATGGCGCGGGGATAACTCCAGGCTTTGCCCCATGAGCAAAGCTGCGCCGACAAATGCAAAAAGCACGGCGATGCTCTCCCATTTGGACGGCATTTTGCGCGCGACGATCACTCCATAGATCACCAGAAGCAGGCTCGCACAATTGGCAAACAACGTCGCATTCGCCATTTTTGTCTGAAAAATACCGATATGCCATAGGATAATATCGACGCCGAAAAACAGACCTGCGACAAACGCAAACCATAGGGTTGGACGGCTGACCGCCGAAAGTCGGAAACCAAATCGATAGCCGACGAAAAACAGAAACGGTGTCGCCAGTGCCAATCGCCAAAACCCGGTCGCGATGGGTCCGCTATCTGCATAGCGGACAAGCAATGGGCCAAAGGCAATCGCGATGTTACCTGCAAGTAATGCCGCAAAGGCAAGCAAACTTGGTGTTTGCTGATGGAAAAACTTCTGCTGCATAAACCCCCGTTGCAATTTGCAACTTTCATCCGCATCTTGGCGACAAAGAAACGCCTTAATGACAGGAAATCGCATGACTGCAACTTTGTTCGACCCCATTCAGCTGGGTGCCATCTCGGCGCCCAATCGCATTCTTATGGCGCCACTCACCCGCGGGCGCAGCGAAGGCGCGCATGTACCGCTGTCTGAGCTGAAGGCAGAATATTACAGCCAGCGAAGCAGCGCAGGCCTGATCATCGCGGAAGCCACTGGCATCAGCCAGGAAGGCCTTGGCTGGCCATCCGCGCCGGGTATTTGGTCCGAGGATCAAGTAAAAGCATGGAAGCCAGTGACTCAAGCCGTGCATGACGCAGGCGGACGCATCATCCTGCAATTGTGGCATATGGGCCGGCTTGTGCACCCTGATTTTCTGGGCGGCGCGCAATGTGTGTCGGCTTCGGCAACGACTGCGCCAGGTTACGCCCATACGGCGGAGGGGAAGAAGGATTATACTGAAGCCCGCGCGCTTGATATTTCGGAAATCCCGCGCATCGTTGCCGATTATGTCCACGCAGCCAAAAACGCGATGGCAGCCGGTTTTGATGGTGTGCAGATTCACGCAGCCAATGGCTATCTCATCGACCAGTTCCTGCGTGACAACACCAATTTGCGTACCGACGATTATGGCGGCGCAATCGAAAACCGCATCCGCCTTTTGCGCGAAGTAACGCAAGCGGTAGTCGATGCCGTTGGTTCGGAACGGACATCTGTGCGTCTGTCCCCCAATGGCGAAACTCAAGGCGCGGATGACAGCAACCCCGTTGCATTGTTCACTGCCGCTGCAGCCGCGTTGCAGGACATCGGCATCGCCTTCCTCGAGCTACGCGAAGTGAAGCCTTATGGTAATTTCGGGCAAACCGACGTGCCGCGTGTCTCGCCGGAAATCCGCAAAGTGTTCAAAGGTCCGCTGGTGCTTAATCAGGAATATACCAAGGAGCTGGCGGACGCAGATCTCGCTTCTGGCCTTGCTGACGCCATCAGCTTTGGCCGTCCGTACATCAGCAACCCCGACCTTGTGGAGCGGCTGCGTGTTGGCGCGGAGCTGACGCCGGACAATTACAAGACCTGGTATTCGCCCGATGCGGAAGGATATACAGACTATCCTTTCCTTGAGCAGGCGGTCGCATAACGCACATGATCGAGGCGGGGCTTGGCTTATATGCAATAGCTATCCCCGCCTTGTTGCTCGTTCTGTTGGCGAGCGCCGAAGCGATATGGCCCCGCCGCGACCTTATGCTTGGCCGAAACCCGCGGTGGCGAACACACGCATTGTTCTTCGTCAGCAATGCCGTTGTGGGCCGGCTGCTGTCGTTTTTGGTCGTTATCGGCGTGGCCGCGAACTGGGCTGACACACATCAATTTGGCGCGCTGAATTCGACTGATTTGCCCTTTTGGCTTGAGGCTTCGATTGCGTTTATCGGTCTAGATTTCGCGGTCTGGTTTCAACATTTGCTCATGCACCGCTCCCCGTTGCTCTGGCGCATGCATGCGGTACACCACAGTGACCGGGATCTGGATGTTACCACCGCGCTGCGGTTCCATCCGTTTGAACTGATCGTGTCGACATTCTATAAATCAGCGATTGTTGCGTTGCTTGGTGTGCCGTTGCTCATCGCTTTGGCATTTGAACTATGGCTCAACGCCAATGCGCTGTTCAACCACAGCAACATCCGTCTACCCCGCAAGTTCGACCGGATATTGCGGTTGTTCTTAGTGACGCCCGACATGCATCTGGTCCACCACAGCACGTTGGTTGACGAGCAGAAACATAATTTCGGCTTCGCGCTGACGATTTGGGACCAATTGTTTGGCACCTATCGCGCGGAGTCGGTGTTAGGCGCCGAAAACCAGAAAATCGGTATCGCGGAAATAGACGATGCGCGCCCGTCAGGTTTCATCTGGAGCATGAAGCAACCGATGACGTAGCGGAATTCAAGGCCATCTTGACCCACGCCATTTTCCGTAGCATTTTCAGTGCCGGGGGAGTTCAAAATGGCAAGAATCCGCAAGATTATATTGGGTACAGTCGCCGTCGTGGGGATTGGCGCAGGGCTAACCTACGGGTGGCAGCAATATCGTGATAAAAGCGTCATGGACGATTCGCGTGAGGCGCAAGCATCTTCCGATAGCGAGGTCACGTCTGGCCCTGCCAATACGCTGCTTTGGGGCGACACCCATTTGCACACCTCCAATTCCATTGATGCCTTTGGCTTTGGCGTCAAGCTTGGGCCCGAAGAGGCGCTACGTTTTGCGCGTGGCGAACAAGTTACCTCCACTGGCGGGATGAAAGCCAAGCTGGAGCGCCCGCTCGATTTCCTTGTGATCGCTGACCATTCGGGCGGCTTGGGCGCGACCAAAGCTTTATACGACGCCCCCGGATTTCTCGTCCGCGACCCGACACTAAAACGTTGGCACACCGAAATGCATAAGGGACCAGAGGGCATGCAGCGCGTGACCGCTGAGCTCATCGACCGCGTTGGCCGCAACGATCTTCCCGCCGCGCTGACCGACCCCGAAAGACAGCGCAAAACGGCATCCAACATCTGGACGGGCCATAGCGCGCTGGTCGAACGCTATAATGAGCCCGGCAAGTTCACAGCCTTCATGGGTTTTGAATATACTTTGATGCCCGGCGGCAATAATTTGCACCGCGTGGTCATGTTCCGCGACGGCAAAAGCCGCACCGATAAAGTCCTCCCCTATGATCCCGGCCAAGGCGACACGCCTGTCAGCCAATTATGGGATTATATGGACAATTATGAGAAAGTCACTGGCGGCAAAGTGCTGGCGATTCCGCATAACAGCAACCTGTCCAACGGCCTGATGTACGAACTGGTTGGCCCGGATGGGGGGCCAATGACAGCGGAATATGCAAGACGGCGCGCTGCGCGCGAGCCAGTGACAGAAATTACGCAGATTAAAGGCGACAGTGAATCGCATCCGTTTTTGTCGCCCAATGACGAATTTTCCGGTTTCGGCACCGCCGGCTGGGAACTCGGCAATCTCACCATGCAGGCCAAGAAAAAGCCGCAGGATTATGCTGGTGAATATATTCGCGAAGCCCTGAAGCGCGGACTCGCAATTGAAGCGCGGACTGGCGTAAACCCTTATAAATTTGGTGTTATCGGATCGACCGACAGCCATACTGCGCTGGCAACTAACGAAGAAAACAATTTCTTTGGCAAGCATTCTGGCGGCGAACCCAATGCCAAGCGTGCTTCGCAGGCCCAAAATTTGGGCAATACCGCCGGGCGCTTTGGTTGGCACTATCTGGCAGGCGGCTATGCAGCGGTGTGGGCCACAGCAAACACGCGCGCCGCCATCTTCGACGCGATGATGCGGCGAGAAGTGTACGCCACCACTGGCCCGCGCATGACTTTGCGTTTCTTTGGCGGTTGGGATTTTAACAACACCGATTTCGCGGGCGATTGGGTGAAATCCGGATATAGCAAAGGCGTGCCTATGGGCGCAGACCTTAAATCCGGCAATGGCGCGCCAAAGTTCATGATTTCGGCGCTCAAAGACCCCATCGGCGCAAACCTGGACCGCGTGCAAGTCGTTAAAGGCTGGGTCAATGCTTCGGGCGCGTTGGAGGAAAAGGTTTTTGACGTCGTTTGGGCTGATGCCGACAAAAGGCAAAAAGCCGCCAATGGCAAAATACCAGCCGTCGGTGATACCGTGAACATCGCCAAAGCGAGCTACACCAACAGTATTGGTGACCCGGAATTGCGGACGGTTTGGACTGACCCAGAATTCGACCGCAATGTACGTGCGTTTTATTATGTCCGCGTCATCGAAATTCCGACACCGCGCTGGGTGTTATTCGATGCCTTGCGTTTTGGCGCCAAATTGCTTCCGGGGACGGAGCTTAAGGCGCAAGAGCGCGCCTATTCTTCCCCAATTTGGTACAACCCAAAAAAGAGCTAGCTAGCACCTACTCTGCCTCAATCCCCGAAAGGATGGAGTCAGGGTCAGCTATGCCCATCAGCCGGCGCATGGCGAGCCGTGCCAACCGCTGCGTTTCGGTTTTACGGCGCGCTGGGGCCACGGGCGTTAATGCGGCTGGTCGCGCGATTTCGGCGTCATAAGCGTCAGCGATGATCAGCCCAGCACGTTCCGGCATGAACGTTTCATTCTGCAACGGGCCAATGTCAAACCCGGCGGGTACCGCCCAGAAAAACCGGTCGCAATATTCCAGATATTCCGGCCATTTCTGGTCCCCCAGTAAGTCGGCGCGCGAACATTTGATTTCGACGATAATGATCTCACCCTTGATGGATAGACCCATCAAGTCGGCGCGGCGGTTGTTACGTAAACTGACCTCGGGCTGCACCATGATCTGATTACGCAAAAACAGCCGGGAAACGCCGCGTACGACGGCTGGCGCGCCCGAAATCGTTGAAGTTGAAACAGTTGAATCCATCACTTCGTTTAGAACGAAAGAGGAACATAATAAAGGCCCCATTTAGGGGCCCTTATCGTTTGTTTTGATCGCTGAAATTAACGATAGAAAATATGATTATCAATGCTGCCAATGCGCGTCAGGCGCCAACCGGGCGATACATGACGGGCATGAAAGAATAACGCCCCTTCAACTGGGCTTTTCCAGCTGTCGTTCAACGCAATTTTGCTGATCGCCACGGCGTGACGCCAATGCTTGCTACCTGTTGGGATGGGTGGCATGTCCGCACCGCGCACAAAAGAAAACTGGCTTTTTTGGAATACGACGCCGCACAAGGTCTTGGGGAAGCGACCCGAGTTGGCACGCGCAAGAACGACCCTCGCCACTGCAAGTTGGCCAGCCAGCGATTCGCCCTTGGATTCGAAATATACCGCGCCAGCAAGGCAACGCTCTTCGCTGCTTAAGCTGTCATCGACATCTTGCGCGCGGACAAGCTCGGTTAACGAAGCTGCGGAGATCGCTTCGTCATTAATATCGGCTGCGATTGGGGTATCGGGGTTCATCTTCGGCATGCCGCCATTGCCTGGAACAAATATAATGTCGCCATTGTCAGCCAGGGTAGCTGTCACCTTGCCGCTTTTCGCTAGATCAAGTTGCGCCTGTTCAGCGGCGATCTGCGTAGCGTCGATGGTAATGGTGTTAGCGGTTAAAGTGGTGCTCTGGTCATTTCCAAAAGCAAAACCGGCATCAGCAGTTATAACCGCGGAAACCAGGGTACAGGATACGGCCACCAAAGAGGCAGCCCGGAAAAATTTCAACATCAAACATACATTAAAGCGGCGGCACCAGCAGACGAAACTGTATTGCTTTGTTATTGTTCGTCTTTTGTTGCATCCGACTCGCGTGTTTGTCCGGTCACCCCATTCGTGTACCGTATGACAACCTTCGCTACTCGTTCATCGCGCATTTATGATGCGCCGCAGCAAAGTCAAACAAACGCGGCCAATAGTCCGTCCAACCGTGCAATGGATAAGACATCCAGTTCCAAAACCCACAAATCAGGGTCGCGCGCGCAGCTTTTTTTCCAATAATCCTGCAGGGCGGGGTCGCCGGATTCTTTCAAATCAACGATTTGCCATGCAGTTTGACCGTCCATTGACGGGTAACGTTCATATAATTTCGGGTCAGCACCGCGAACCTGGCCAATGAGCAATATGGCTCCAGAAACGGCATCGCCCTTTTTCAGGACGGTTGCGAAGTCGCCTTCGGCTTCAACCAGTCGCTTGATTGCGGAGATCAGGACGCCGCTTGCAAGCCGTGGTTCAATCAAGCCGCGTCACGCTCTTCGGATAGGGTCAGCACCGCATACATTGCAGACGAATCCGCCGCACCACGCAGTTGCGCGCGGAATTTTTCATCCCGGAACAAGCGCGAGACCTCTGCCAGCGCACGCAAATGTGAAGCGCCGTCTTGTGCGGGCGAAATCAGCGCACAAACCAGATCAACCGGTTCGTCATCCACTGCGTCATAGGGCACTGGCTTTGCGAGCCTTACGAATACGGCGACTGGCATGTCGATACCCGAAACCTTGCAATGCGGAATGGCAGTGCCGCCGCCAAAGCCCGTCGGACCAAGCCGTTCGCGCTCAACCATGCCATCAAGCACAGCATGTGCGTCCACAAAATAATTCTCCGCCGCGATAACCGATAGCCGCGCAAGCAGGTCGGATTTGCCCGAACACAACATGTCAGCAGCAACGGCCCCTTCAACGAGCCTGGTAGATAGTCGAATCATATTTTGTTCAAAAGCGCCCGGTGCGACCGCAGCACAATCCCTAAATATCTAAATTGGTTCAGAAATCAAATCGACGCTGGCCGAGCTCTAAGGTGCAGATTTTGGTTCAACCCACCCGATCGTGCCATCTTCGCGGCGGTAAACCATATTATGTCGTCCAGTTCCAGTGTTTTTGAATAACAGCGCGGGCGTATTGCGTAAATCCATCAGCATGACAGCATCGGACACCGTGGATTCAGGAATATCTACGCTCATTTCCGCGACGATTACTGGTGCATCGGCACGTGGCGTTTCTTCATTATCATCGCCTGCGTCAAAAACGGTGTATGCCGCTTCTTCTTGCGCCAACGCATAAGCGGTTTGTACATGGCGATCCTGCAACCGGCGCATGTAACGACGCAACTGTTTCTCGATCCGTTCTGCGGCGCGATCAAATGCAACATGCGCGTCCTGCGCTTCGCCGCGACCTTTGAGAACCAGGCCCTGCATCACGTGCATAACGATATCGCTGGTAAAGCCATCGTGCGGCGCACGGCCAAATGTTGCCTGCGACGACAGTGCTTTGGAAAAATACTTTTCAGATATGGATCCAAGCCGTGTTTCCACATGGGTCTGGAGCGCTTCACCGGTGTCTACCTGATGTCCTGAAACCCTGATGTCCAATGCCTGTCTCCTTTTGTTAAAGCGCTGGCCCCGATTGGAGCCAAAGCGCGTCTTTAATCTTCGCTATAAATTCGGCATGCCGCGCCAATTCTTCGGCAGAAGCCGAATGGGCACGCGCGGGCCGAAATATTTTCCTTATCTGAACGCTGCTAACGTCGATTTGGCCCACTGCTTTATCAGAAATATCATTGTCTGCGAGGCCAAGGCCAATCTGTCGGCCACCCGTCAGCTCAATATATAATTGGGCAAGCAACTCTGCATCAAGCAAAGCCCCATGCTTTACGCGGTGGCTGCGATCAATGCCGTAGCGGGTGCATAAGGCATCGAGGGACAGCTTCGCGCCGGGGTTTTTGACTCGCGCAAGCGCCACGGTGTCAACCATACGGTCCATAGATACAGGCGCGCGGCCGCAATGCTGCAATTCATGATTGAGGAAGCCAAAGTCAAAACTGGCATTGTGCGCCACGAGCGGACTGTCGCCAAGAAACGCGAGTAGCTCGTCCGCTTTCTCGCCAAAGGCTGGCTTGTCGGACAGGAAGCGATCAGACAGGCCATGCACTTGCTCAGCAGCAGCTGGCATTGGGCGCTGTGGGTTGAAATATGCGTGATAATGCTTGCCCGTCATCACCCGGCTGACCATTTCGATGCAGCCAATTTCGACCATGCGATCCCCGGTTGCAGGATCAAAGCCAGTCGTTTCAGTATCAAATATTATTTCACGCATTCTGATATTAGATGTGAGCCTGTTTAAGACCTTATGCAAGACCCGCGCGCAGCTTTTTGACAAGAGCGCGAACATCAGCGCGAGTCTCGGCCAAATCCTGATTAGTATCGATCACATGGTCCGCCCGCGCGCGCTTGTCGGCATCGTTCATTTGTAGCGCCAAGATATGTTCGAACTTGTCTGCAGTCATGTTGGTCCGCGCTAACACGCGTTCCCGCTGAACCGGGGCAGGTGCGGACACCACCACCACGACATCGACGCCAGCCTGCCCGCCTTTCTCGAACAATAAGGGAATATCGAATAATATTAGGTCCGAATCCTGATGCGACTCCAAAAATGCTTTGCGTTGTTCGGCCACCGCAGGGTGTATGATCGATTCAAGCAGTGCCAATCGGTCCCGGTTGCCAAAGACGGCAGCGCCAAGTGCTTTGCGGTCGACGCCATCCGGTCCGGTCGTCCCGGGAAAGGCCGACTCAATTGCGGGTATCAGCGCGCCGCCTGGCTTTTGCAGTTCATGCACCGCCGCATCGGCATCAAAAACAGGTACACCCTCATCAGCAAACATCGCCGCGACCGCCGATTTGCCCATGCCGATTGAGCCTGTCAGGCCAATGATCAGCGGCTTTGTCATTTCAGCAACAAAGCCCGCAGTTCATCCTCTCCATCTTCCGGTGGAGCAACGCCGAAGAACAACTCAAACGCAATGGCCGCCTGTCCCACAAGCATTTCAAGGCCATCGACGGCTTCCAGATCACGGTCGCGCGCTGCCTTCAGCAACGGCGTTTCAATCGGCGCATAGACAAGGTCATACACCACCGCATGTTCAGGCAAGGTCGAAAGATCGATCTCAAGTGTCTCTTGCCCAACCATGCCCAACGGGCTTGCGTTCACAAGCAATGCCGCCTCAGGCAGGCGCGCATCAAACCCGATGACTTTTCCCTTCAGCCCGAAATGCGCGAGCAAGCCTGCAGCCTTTAAACCGTTGCGCGCGACCAAGACGACTTCGCCGATATCCGCCTGCGCCAAGGCAAAGAGCACCGCACGCGCCGCGCCACCAGCCCCGATCAGTATGGCCGTTTCACCTGCAATCGGAATGTCCGCGATTGGCCCATAAAAGCCGCCTGCATCGGTATTGGTCGCAACCAGCGCGCCCGCTTCATTGCGAAACACCGTGTTGATTGCACCGATTGAGCTGCGCACATCGCCGGGATCGCTAACGAAATCGAGTGCCGCGATCTTGTGCGGTATGGTGATGTTGCATCCACGCCAGTCCGCGTCGCCGGCGCGCTCGGCAAAATAATGCTCTAAGTTTTCCGGCAATACATCATGCGCGCGATAATCGCCCACCAACCCCAATTGCTTCAACCAGAAATTATGAATCAACGGTGATTTGGAATGCGAAATCGGGTGCCCGATCACTTCGGCATAAACTGTCATGTCGGCAACAAGCCCCTTATTCGTAGATAATCAAGTATCGGCAGTAACGGCATTCCGATGATCGTGAACTGACTACCGCTGACGCTCGCAAAAAGTTGCGCGCCTTCTGCCTCAATCCGGTAACAGCCCACGCACTGGCGGATTTCGTTCCAATTGGTTTCGACATAATCGTCGATAAACTGCGAACTTAAAGGACGCATCGTCATTTGCGCGGTATCGACCACGCGCCAGACAGGTTCGCCTTGCTCGCAAATAACCGCAGCACTGATCAACCGGTGTACCTTGCCAGACAGTCGCTCCAAATGCGCGCGCGCATCATCCGGCGTTTGCGGCTTGTCAAAAATATGCCCGTCAGGACCAAGGCATATCTGGTCGCAACCCAGCACTAAAGCCGTCGGCATTTTGCGCGATATTTTCCGCGCCTTTGCCTCTGCCAAAGCGTCGGCAATGTCGCGGGGTTTTGCGCCTGCCTCGGCCAAGGACGTTTTAATGCTGTCCTCATCAATTAAGGCCGGGACCGCCTGCACCGCAACACTAGCCGCGTTGAGGATCGCGATCCGCCCTGCACTTTGCGACGCAAGGACGAGCGTCACGGCTGAATTTCCGATTTCGCCGCCTGCGCGACCTCGCGTTCGTTGAACAGATTGATAATTGCCGCCGCACTTTCTTCGATCGAACGCCGGGTCACATCCAACACAGGCCAGCCATTGTCAGCAAACATCCGCCGCGCATGTGCCACTTCAGCACGCACTTTTTCCTCATCTACATAATCGGTGTCGGGCGACTGATTCAACGACAGCAAGCGGTTACGGCGCACCTGAATCAAGCGCTCGGCGCTCGTGACTAGTCCAATGACCATTGGGTGCTTAAGGTGGAACAAGAAAGATGGCGGCGGCGATTCTGGGACGATGGGGATATTCGCAGTCTTATATCCGCGGTTCGCCAAATAGATGCTCGTCGGCGTTTTCGATGTACGCGAGACGCCAGCCAGAACGATGTCAGCCTCTTCCCAATTTTGCGCGTTAATTCCATCATCATGGGCAATGGTGAACTGGATGGCTTCGACACGCGCGAAATAAGCAGCGTCCATGACATGTTGCCGGCCTGGTCGCGCTTTTGCCTCTTGGCCGAGCATATTCGACATTGCATCGCTCACCGCATCGAGTGCTGCAACCGCAGGCAAGCCCAAAGTCCTGCATCGCGTTTCCAATTTGCGCCGGGTATCCCGATTGACCAAGGTGAATAGTACAAGCCCGGGATTGGCAGCAACATCCATCAAGATCCGGTCCAAATGGCTTTCGGAGCGCACCATGGGCCAGAAATGCTTGACCACATTCTCTGCGCCGTCAAACTGCGCGAGCGCAGCCTTTGCGATATTTTCCAGGGTCTCGCCAGTGGAGTCCGATAACAGATGCAAATGAAAGCGTTGGCTCATGGCTGACAGTCTTGTTGGCAGGCTGGGGATAAATCAAGGGACAAGTTTTGTGCGATGATTTCTTACCCACTGCCCCGGTTTTGCCGCTCGATTCGGTCACAGCCTATCCACAGGGGCAATCCAATATGCACAGGCTGTGGATAATGGGGACGAATATTGCGACTCCAGTTCCGTGCGTTCATGCAATCACGTCAAGATGTTGGCAATATCCGCAAAAGCTTTTAAGGCTTGAGCTATCAACAGCACATCATCTTTCATCATCCTTTATATAAATATATATTTTGATTGGATCTCGTCTCTCTATGTCCGCGCAAAGCCCGAAAAAACTGCTTAACGTCCTTCGGGGCAATCAAGAAGCCATCCCGCCCATGTGGCTTATGCGCCAAGCTGGCCGTTATCTGCCAGAATATCGCGCGCTACGTGCGGAAAAGGGCGGATTTCTGGCACTGGCTTATGATAGCGACGCCGCCTGCGAGATTACATTGCAGCCAATCCGCCGCTTCGGTTTTGACGGGGCGATCCTTTTTTCCGACATTCTGGTCATTCCGCATGCGATGGGTCAGGATCTGTGGTTCGAAACCGGCGAAGGCCCTCGGCTTGCACCGCGCCTGGCAGAAGCGCGCTTAGAAGATTTTGTACCAGCGCCAGAACGGCTTGCCCCCGTCATCGACACCGTGCGCAAGGTATCGGCAGGACTTCCACCCGAAACAACCTTCCTGGGCTTCGCTGGAAGCCCGTGGACGGTCGCTACCTACATGGTCCATGGTCAGGGTAGCAAAGACCAGGCAGAAGCCCGTAGGATGGCCCACGCGGAGCCTGAGCGTTTTGGCGCACTGATCGAAGCAATCATTTCGGCAACGGTGGAATATTTGGGCGACCAAATTGATGCTGGTGTTGACGCGGTTCAGTTGTTCGACAGCTGGGCTGGTTCGTTGTCCCCTGCACAATTTGAAAAATGGGTCATTGCTCCGAACGCGGAAATTGTTCGCCGTTTGAAGGCACGCAATCCCAATGCTGTTATCATCGGTTTCCCCAAAGGGGCAGGCGGCAAGCTTGCGGCCTATGCCGAAGGCACAGGCGTTGATGCCCTGGGGCTCGATGAAACTGTTGATCCGCATTGGGCGAACCGTGAATTGCGCAAGGGTTTACCAGTGCAAGGCAATTTGGATCCACTCGCGCTGATCGCGGGTGGTGATGTGTTGAAGGATGCGGTGAACAATATTCTGAACGCCTTTGAAGACCGGCCACATATCTTCAATCTTGGCCATGGCATTCTGCCCGATACGCCAATCGAAAATGTTGAATTGCTTCTCAATCTGGTCCGCAAGGGTTAACCCATAAAGGCCGTTTTTATGACGGAAATCCTATCTGTGTTGTATATCTGGCTGAAGTCTGCCCACATTATTTTTGTCATTTTCTGGATGGCGGGACTGTTTATGATCCCGCGCTTCTTCGTCTATCATCAGGAAAGCGCAGAAGGTTCGGAGGAAGCGGCCAAATGGGTGGACAGGGAATCCAAGCTCATCAAGATTATCCTCAACCCATCGATCATCGTGGTCTGGATATTGGGGCTTTTGCTGGCTTGGCATATCGGCGCGATGGCTGATGGCTGGTTTCATGCGAAACTGCTGTTTGTGCTTGGGCTGTCGGCTTATCATGGCTGGGCAGTTGGTTATGCCAAGAAACTGGCGCGCGGCGAACGGAAGTTAACGGGTAAGCAATTGCGGCTGTTTAATGAAGTGCCCGGCATTGCCTCTGCAATCATTGTCATATTGGTCGTCGCCAAGCCTTTTTAATGCGCCTTTACGTGCGTGTTTTTAGAACAGTTGACGGCGCGCGCATCGCGGAGTATTTGAAACGCCAAGCCCGTCCTGGGCATGAGGCGCGACTTTAACAACAACCGCGCCACCAACTTTTCAATATTCAACCGGTTGGCTTTCTAAAACCGGTCATCACCTCGGGCCATCTGCCCACCCACAATGCGGGCCAATGGTCCCTCCAACGGAATTATCTATGCATTTAAAAGAGCTGAAAAGCAAAAACCCTGCTGACCTTGTATCCATGGCTGAAGAGCTTGGTGTCGAGGGCGCGTCGACCCTGCGTAAGCAGGATTTGATGTTTGCGATCCTGAAAGAACTTGCCGAAGACGGTGAGCAGATCATGGGTCTTGGCACAATTGAGGTTTTGCCGGACAGTTTTGGTTTCTTGCGTTCACCCGAGGCCAATTATCTGGCAGGGCCAGACGATATCTACGTGTCACCAAACATGGTTCGCCAATTCGGCCTGCGTACTGGCGATACTGTTGAAGGTGAAATTCGTGCGCCAAAGGATGGCGAGCGTTATTTTGCGCTGACCAAAGTCATGAAGATCAACTTTGATGATCCGGATGCTGTGCGTCATCGCGTCAATTTTGATAACCTCACGCCGCTTTACCCCGATTCAAAGCTGACGCTGGATTCACTTGACCCGACGGTTAAGGACAAGTCAGCGCGTGTCATCGACATCGTTAGCCCGCAAGGTAAGGGCCAGCGCGCCTTGATCGTTGCGCCGCCACGTACCGGTAAAACTGTGTTGCTGCAAAATATCGCCCGCGCGATTACCGAAAACCATCCTGAAGTGTTCCTGATCGTTCTGTTGATTGACGAACGTCCGGAGGAAGTTACCGATATGCAGCGTTCGGTGAAGGGTGAGGTTGTCTCCTCGACCTTTGACGAACCCGCCACACGGCACGTACAAGTCGCTGAAATGGTTATAGAAAAAGCCAAGCGCTTGGTCGAGCATAAGCATGACGTTGTTATCTTGCTGGATTCGATCACCCGTCTTGGCCGCGCTTATAATACCGTTGTTCCATCATCGGGTAAGGTACTGACCGGCGGCGTGGACGCCAACGCTTTGCAACGACCAAAGCGCTTCTTCGGCGCAGCCCGCAACATCGAAGAAGGCGGCTCGTTGTCTATCATCGCGACTGCCTTGATCGACACTGGCAGCCGGATGGACGAAGTTATTTTTGAAGAATTCAAAGGCACCGGCAACTCCGAAATCGTGCTTGATCGCAAGGTCGCTGATAAGCGGATATTCCCTGCACTGGATGTCGGCAAATCCGGCACACGTAAGGAAGAATTGTTGGTCGAGGAAGGCAAGCTCAAGAAAATGTGGGTGCTTCGCCGCATCCTCATGCAAATGGGCACCATCGACGCGATGGAATTCTTGCTCGATAAGATGAAGGATTCGAAGACCAACGAAGACTTCTTCGATTCCATGAACCAGTAAGCTGCGTTCGTGATTATCGAACATGCCCTTCTGCGTGTTAGCGATGACAAGAAATTGGAGTTTGAGGCGGCAATGGCGGAGGCAAGGCCGCTGATTGCAGCATCACCAGGGTTCATTGACATTGAGGTTCGCCCGGCCGTTGAAGCAGCAGGAACCTATTTGTTGTTGGTCCGTTGGAATTCGGTTGCTGATCACCGTGTTGGTTTTCGGACATCCAGTCGATATGAACAATGGCGCGACTTGCTACACCATTTTTATGACCCTATGCCCGAAGTTGGCTATTTTGGAGATCCTTTGTGATTGAATATTTGATTGCAACCATGGCAGTGGCTGCACCATCGCTCGGCGGACCTAGTGAAATGTGGCAGGCCATTGTCACCGATTTTTCCAACATCACTCAGCCATCTGCAATGGCGGCTTTCGTTCAAGTATTGCTGATCGATCTGGTGTTGGCAGGTGACAATGCCATTGTTGTTGGCGCATTGGCTGCCGGGCTTCCGGCCGATCAACGGCGCAAGGTCATCAT
>JAZKGS010000115.1:0-33189 GCA_040385805.1 Pseudomonadota bacterium
GGTGGTTTCAGTATCGTCAGCACGGGCATGCACAGCGCAAGTGTTCGTTTGTAGGAGCATTTAAATGAACCCAGTAAAGGCGCATTCTCCACGCTGGCTGACATGGGTCGGCATTGCATTTCTGCTCTGGAACATCATGGGTATTGGCGCCTTTATTAGCCAATATACGATGTCAGAGGCCGATCTGGCGGCGCTTCCAAAAATGCAACAAGATCTGTGGGCATCGATGCCCGGCTGGGCATGGGCAGCTTATGCCATTGCCGTCAGCTTGGCTGCGCTTGGCAGTGTTGCGCTCATCCTGCGCAAATGGTGGTCACCGCTTGCATATAGCATCAGCCTGATCGCTATGATCATTCAGTTCAGCTATCCATTTTTCATCGCGCAGGGCGCACAAGGCGACATCAATATGATGGCGTTGCCAATCTTCATCATCGTCATGGGCGTGTTGCAGTGGCAGCTTACACGGCACTGGCAACGCAAGGCATGGCTAGCCTGAGTTAGCAGGAAAATGAAATATTCGGCATAGATATGGACGAAGTTTTTGCGCGCGTGGTATTGCGCGCGACCGCGCTCCCCGAAATTGAGGCTGAAAAAAGCTAAGGCACTCCTGCTCTGCTCGTAAAGGGGAAAGCTTTTGTCCGCATGAGTGACAATATAGGCAACGTGCTTGTGACATCGGTCCCGCTTGGTCCTAAAGACGCATTGCTTGAAGCAGAGCCGGCTAGACATCGTGAAACGCCCCATTATGCATGCTGGGCCGTTATGTTTATGGGCCTTGGCGCGGTGAGTGACGCCTTAGCCGACTTCTATTCGCTCCGAAGCGCTTCGATGGGAGATAACCGCGACGCCCTGATCGCTGGATAGCCACCGAAAAGCAGGCCAATGACGCCCGAAAATGCAACCGCCATGGTAGCCGTATCCAGCCCAATTGGTGCAGGAAATTCGGCCACGCTTTCAAAAATGGATGCAGCCAATATCGCCAATGTCAGCCCAATTGCACCGCCGATCACGCATAAGACCGCAGCTTCTACCAGAAACTGATTACGAATATCGCTTCTCTTGGCGCCTAACGCCATGCGAAGCCCGATTTCACGGGTGCGTTCGGTGACGCTCACCAGCATGATGTTCATGATACCAATTCCGCCAACGAGCAGCGAAATCGATGCGATGGCGACAAGCACAGCCTGAAATATCTGAGTCACTTCTCCAGTGGTTTCGGCAATCTCCGTCGTTGTACGTACGGTAAACGGATTGATCTTGCCCTTTGCCACACGGTAACGGTCACGAAGTAATCGTTTGATTTCCCCTTGCCCCGCAAGCAACGCGTCTTCGTCATCAAAGCCAACAAAGATCAAAGTTACATCATCGGGCCCTTGGGTAGGTGTATTCAACAATCGCTGACGCAAGGTTGTTATTGGCACGACTATTTGGTCGTCATTATCATTGCCGAGATTGCTGCCCTTGCTTTCAAGCAGCCCGATAACGGTGAAGGGTACACGGTTGATGCGAATGGTTTCGCCAACTGGATTAGCGTCGGCAAATAATTTATCGGAAACGGTTTCCCCGATCACCGCGACCCGCGCCGCTGCGCCGATGTCACTTTGCGACAGGAACCGCCCTTCGGACGCGGTGATGTTCGAAATTACGCCATATTCGGGCGTTGCGCCCGTCGCCTGTGTTGTTGCGCTTCGACCCGGCGCAACAATCTGGACGCTGCTGCGGATTTGCGGAGCGACTGCGCGCACGCCTGATACCTCGCGAAGGATTGCTTGCCCGTCGCGCTCGGTTAACCTGCCGCGGTCGCTTGAGCGTGGCGGACCACTGCCACTGTCAGGCTGTGGCACGACGATCGCCATGTTCGAGCCCAAGGTCGCAATTTGCTGTGAAACCGAAACTTGCGCCCCATTGCCAACCGCGACCGCCAAAATCACGGAAAACACGCCAATCATAACGCCCAGAGTGGTCAATATCGAGCGCATCAAATTGGTGCGGAGGGCCGTCAGTGCAATCGCGACGTTGACACCCCATCCCGCAAGAGAAGCGAGCAAGTCTTTCATGCCATATGCGCCCTGCGCCGGGATTTGACCGCAGCATCCTCGATCACGGAGCCGTCTCGAAAGACGATCCGGCGTGCGGCGTATTCGGCGATATCGGGTTCATGCGTCACGACGACGACGGTAATGCCGTCATCATTCAATTTCTGGAAAATGCCCATAATGTCGAGCGATGTTTGCGTATCAAGCGCCCCTGTCGGTTCGTCCGCCAGCAGCATCAATGGGTCCGTTACCAAAGCTCGGGCGATCGCCACGCGCTGTTGCTGGCCACCCGAAAGTTTGGCAGGCGTGTTCTGCAAGCGGTTAGCAAGGCCCATTGCCTCAAGCTTTGCCTGTGCGCGCTGGCGCCGCTCGGCATAGCCTAAGCCAGCATAGATTAATGGCACGGCGACATTATCGAGCGCGCTTGTCCGTGCGAGCAAATTGAACTGCTGAAACACGAAGCCGATCTTGCGATTGCGGATTTCCGCCAGCGCGTCGCTATCAAGCGATTTCGTATCTATCCCGTCAAGTAGCAAGGTTCCCGATGTTGGAATGTCGAGACAACCAATCATATTCATGAAGGTTGATTTGCCCGATCCGCTTGCGCCCATGATCGCGACAAATTCGCCACGGGAAATGGACAGCGAAACATGGTTGACCGCATGGACAATTTCGCCGCCAATCGCATAATCCTTCACCAAATCATGCGTTTCAAGGAGCGGCGTTGTCATCTTCATCCGCGTTTTCGTCGGCCTCTTTCTTTGGTTTGAGTGATTTTGTGCGCACCAGCACCTTGTCACCGGCTTTTATGCCCGAAATGACCTCGGTATATTCTTCTCCCTCCAATCCTGTGCGAATATTTTTACGCACTGGACGGTAAGGATCGTCGCCGACCAAATACACGTTGGAGCGCGCAACTGGCTTTTTTGCATTATTGGCGGCTGGTTTTTCCGCTGCGGGCTTTGGCCGGTCCGCCAAGCGTGGGCGAAAGCGCATAGCGTTGGTTGGGATTCGCGTTACATTTGTCCTGACGTCTGTGATGATTTCGACATTTGCAGTCATGCCGGGAAGCAGCTTTCCGTTCACATTATCCACATCGATAATCACAAGATAACTGACGACGTTTTGTGCCTCCACGGGCGCTTGCCGCACCTGCCGGACCTTTGCCTTGAAGACATCATTGGGATAGCTGTCGACGGTGAAGCTGACATTTTGCCCCTCTCGAATTTGGCCGATATCGGCTTCGTCGACAGATGCTTCAACCTGCATCTTGGTGGTGTCTGCGGCGATTTCGAACAAATTCGGTGTCTGAAAACTTGCGGCAACCGTCGTGCCTGGTTCAACCAATTTGTTGATGATGACCCCGCTTGCAGGGGCGACGATCACCGTACGATTAAGATCGAGCGTCGCGGAAGACAGCTCGGCATTACCCTGCCTGATTTGGGCACCGCCGCTTTGTGTTTGTGCCAGCGCGACCTGCAGGGCGTTGCGCGCGCTGTTGAGCTTGCTTTGCGCGATATCAAGCCCAGCCTTTGAAACAAACCCGCGTTCAGCCAACGCCTTTTGCCGGGCAAAATCACGCTCTTGTATCTCCAGTTCCGACCGTGCGCGCGACACATTGGCCGCGGTTTGTTGCAGATTTGCGCGCGCCACCGCAACTTGCGCTTCGGATTGCTCTACCCGCGCACGAACTCGCGTAGGGTCAATTTCGGCAAGCACTTGCCCCGCACGGACGCGCGAATTGAAATCGACATATACCTTGGTGATTTGCCCTGAAACCTCGGCGCCGACCTTAATCGTGTTCAGCGCGCGCACTTTGCCACTGGCCGAAACCTTGCGTACCACTTCGCCACGGGTCACAGCTTCACTGGTATACGCATAATCGGGTGGTGTTGGACGAACGACACGATACACGATGAACAGCAGCACAAGCGCAATTAAAACCGACCAAATCGGGTGCCGCTTTGTCCATGAAATAAGGGTCGCCAACATATCGTCCTGCCTGGTCCTTAGTGTTAGGTGTAGCTGTATATCGGGTGTTGGTTGCTGGCCAGAGGTTATCTAAGTTATTTAGCCTAAATACATAAATTGATTTGGAAAGCGCGCACAAGTTTCAAGCGGTTGGGGAGCAACGGACGAATAAGATGCAACAATGGTTCCATAAAATGGGATTTGCTGCTGGCACTAAGGTATTGGAAACTCCAGAACGCTTCGATAGCCATCCGGCGTTGGGCCACGCATGATCTTGCCGCTGATCTTTTGAATGGCGGCGGCCATTATTTGGACACCAAGGCCCCCACTGGCTTGGCTTGGCCCGTTGGCTGAACCATTGTCCGAACAAGTAATGCGATAATGATCGGCGATCCGCACGCCCGTCAGCGATATCACTCCGTCGTTCTGCTCAGCAAAAGAGTGCTTAAGCGAATTTGTGATGAGTTCATTTATGATGACGCCGAGTGACGCCCCAACAGCCGGGCCGCCGATCAATGTTTCAAAATCATCTTTTATCGCCACCGTGTCCGGCACCGTCTTCACCAAGACGCCGACCAGCTTTGCCAGATAATCGGCAACGTCAATTTCGGTATGGTCGTTGCGATGACTCAGCACGTCGTGGAGAAGTGCCACCGCACCGATCTGCTGTACGATGGCGAGCAATTTGGCGTCAGTGCCCAAGTCCGATTTCCGCCGCTGAAGCTGCGCGAAGGACATAATCATATGCAGTGAATTTTTGACACGATGGTCAATTTCCTTCCGCAACAAGGCTTCAGTCCGTAAGGCAAGCCGCAAATTGAGCTGAGCCATGACCTGCGCTGCTAGCACCTTTAAGGTTTCTTGCTGCAATCCCGTTAGCCGACCCGGCCTATGGTCCAACACACATAAGGTTCCGATCGGATGGCCCTGCGCCGTGCGCAATACGGCGCCTGCATAAAAACGAAGGCCGGGAACATCAACGCAGAGCGGGTTATCACGCATACGGGGATCGATCAGCGTGTCGGGTATTTCAACAAAGTCCTCTTCCAAAATCACATGGGCACAGATTGACGTATCCAACGGCGTTTCACGAACCCCAAGACCTGTTTCGGCTTTGAACCATTGCCGGTCTGCGTCGATCAAATTAATGACCGAGATAGGCGTGCCACAGATTTTGGCGGCGAGCGCGACCACTTCATCAAACGCAGCTTCGCGCGGACTGTCTAATACCTCAAGGCTTCGCAACGCATTCAAACGTGCAACTTCGTGAGGATGCTGTGCTGCTTTCATTGGGACACCGTTAGCCGAGCCGACGCATAGCAGCAATCATTCAAACGACAGGCGCGCCAATCGCGAAATAAAGTTTTTCGAAAGGGATAGCCTTGCAAGACAAGCGAGCAAATACCCGCCCTTCAGTTCTGCGATTTTTCCTAAACGGTATTCAACAGGCTGGGTATCGCAGTTATGATCTGCGCGTCGGCAAATGGTTTTGAACGCGTGTGCTGTTGGCAACACCCATTGATGCCCATTCATCACCGCTCCGCTGCGGTGACACCATACACTGCGCGTATCTGCCAGCCCGATTTACTTTTTGAGAAACAGCTCGGCCATGGCATCGATGATGGCGGCCTCGTCAAGCCGATATTCCGCGAATAGATCAGGCAAATCGCCTGTCTGACCGAAACGGTCCGTGCCAAGCGGGCTAACACGCATACCCCTCACCCCGCCAAGCCACGATAAAGCGCCGGGCGAACCATCAATCACCGTCACCAGCCCTGCATCTGGTGACAATGCAGAAAGCAAATCCTCTGCATGACAGGTGCCTGCGGCTTGCTCTGTCCAGCGTGCCGCCTTGCTGGCCGACCAATCGCGGTGCAACACATCGGGCGAGGTCACATTCAAAACCCCTAAGCCCGGAATATCATCCAGCAATTGGTCATAGGCGGACAGCACTTCGGGTGCGATGGCTCCTGTAAATATAATCGCCGCCTCGGCCCCTGGGGCCGGTTGTCGCAACCAATACCCACCCTTTAAGGCCTCAGCCTCCCAATCGGTGTTGGCACGCTGCATCTGCGGAACCTGGCGCGTGCTTAGTCGCAAATAGACCGAGCTGCCTTCCGGCTTTTGCAGATACTCAAACGCCCATTGCATGAACAGAGCAACTTCATCAGCATAAGCTGGCTCAAAATAAGCTAGGCCCGGCTGTCCCATGCCAATCAACGGCGTGTTGATCGACTGATGCGCGCCGCCCTCTGGTCCCAAGGTTAAGCCGGACGGCGTACCGACGAGCAGAAAACGGGCATCGGAATAGCAGCCATAGTTTAACGCATCGAGACCGCGGGCGATGAACGGGTCATAGACAGTTCCAATGGGAATGAGCCGCGTGCCAAAATGCGGCGCGGCAAGACCAAGAGATGTTAGCAGCAAGAAAAAGTTATTTTCAGCGATCCCAAGTTCAATATGTTGGCCAGCAGCATGCGCCGCCCATTTCTGCGCCGAGGGAATTTTGGCTTCTCGAAATATATCGGCCACATCCGACCGACGAAACAGCCCGCGCTGGTTGACGAAACCACCCAAATTGGTTGTTTGCGTAACGTCAGGCGCGGTGGTCACGATCCGATCAGCCAATATTTCAGAAGATTTGGCCAAATCGAGCAAGACATTTCCAAAGGCCGCTTGCGTCGATTGTGTATCACCCGATGGAACCGCCAAGCGGGCAGGCACGGGAATATTTTGGGCGGCCGATTCAGCTGGCTTTGCCGCAAGCACGCTGTCTGCGATAAAATTTCGAAGCTTGGCCGCCATATTGCCGCCAAGGCCAGAAAAGGGTTCCCATTCTTCGCCTGATACTATGCCCATCGTCATGCGAAGCTGATCGATTTGCGCAGGGTTCATCATCCCTGAATGATTGTCCTTATGCCCAGCCAGCGGCAGGCCATAGCCCTTAACCGTGTAGGCAATGAACAAGGTTGGCCGATCATCGTCAGCGCTGTCAAAGGCGTCCATCAAGGTTTCAATGCAATGCCCGCCCAGATTGGTCATCAGCGCCGCCAGACCATCGTCATCATAGCTATCTAGTAATTTCTGCACATGGGGTTTGCTGCCAATGTCCGTCGTCAACCGTGCCCGCCACGCTGCACCGCCTTGATAGGTAAGCACGGCAAATTCAGCATTGGGGCAATTTTCGATCCAATCCTCAAGCGATTTTCCGCCAGGTCGCGAAAAGGCGGCGCGTTGCAACTTGCCATGTTTTAAAGTGATAACACGCCAGCCCGTGGTCTCAAAAATATCGTCAAAGCGCCGAAACATCCGGTCAGCGGTCGTGCTGTCGAGCGATTGCCGATTATAATCAACCACCCACCAACAGTTGCGAATATCGTGCTTATATCCTTCAATCAGACATTCGTAGATATTGCCTTCATCCAGCTCGGCATCGCCCATTAACGATATCATCCGGCCGGCATTGGCTTCGTCTATCGAGCCATGCGCGATCAAATAGTCCTGAACCAGGCTGGAAAACGCGGTGATTGCAACGCCAAGCCCAACCGAACCAGTCGAAAAATCTACCGGAATTTTGTCCTTTGTCCGCGACGGATAGCTTTGCGCACCGCCAAGCGCCCGAAATTGCTGCAATTGTGCAAGCGACTGGTGTCCAAGCAGGTAATGGATCGCCTGAAGCACCGGGCCAGCATGGGGCTTGACTGAAACCTTATCCTGCGGACGAAGTGCATGAAAATAGAGCGCCGCCATAATCGCGGTCATCGAAGCGCAACTGGCCTGATGCCCACCAACCTTCAACCCGTCACGCTTGGGCCTGATATGATTGGCGTTGTGAACGATCCATGATGATAGCCAGCGTAAGCGCGTGTCGAGCGCGTTAATGGAATCGATTTTATCTGCGCGGTTGTCGGCGATCATTACGGTCATTTCTGCTCTTCAAACTCCACATGACGCATATCCGCCATTTCATTTCTTTACATGTCATTGCAATACCGCAGTTTAACAAGCAAAATAAACGGCTTCGACACACGGGCAAAATTTTTCCGGTGACAACAATCTTTTCAGTCGAGAAGATTTGCGCACAATGCATAAGTGTTCGAAATCCGTTGGTGGAGTAAAGTAATGAAATTGGCAAACGACCCCCTCGCCGCATTTTGGATGCCGTTTACGGCGAACCGAGCGTTTAAGACCACTCCGCGTCAGCTTACGTCCGCCAAGGACATGCATTATACCAGCGATGACGGACGGCAGATCCTTGACGGCACGGCTGGCTTATGGGCGGTAAACGCCGGCCACTGCCGCGCACCCATTGTCGCAGCGATCCAGAAATGCGCCGCTGAGTTGGATTATGCGCCGCCATTCCAGTTGGGACACCCTTTGGCGTTTGAACTGGCTTCGCGCCTCGCGACGCTAATGCCCGAAGGCTTGGACCGTATATTTTTTACCAATTCGGGTTCGGAGTCGGTCGACACTGCACTGAAAATTGCGCTCGCTTACCAACGCGCAATCGGCCAAGGCACGCGCACGCGCCTCATCGGGCGTGAACGCGGTTACAATGGCGTTGGCTTTGGCGGTATTTCGGTTGGTGGCATCGTCAACAACCGGCGGCAGTTTGGCACTTTGTTAACAGGCGTCGATCATCTGCCCCACACGCATAATCTTGAACACAACGCCTTTACTATGGGTCGACCCGAATGGGGCGGACATCTGGCCGATAATCTGGAGGCCATTGTAGCACTGCATGGCGCCGAGACCATTGCGGCTGTAATTGTCGAACCGATGGCCGGTTCCACTGGTGTGTTGGTGCCTCCGATCGGCTATCTCGAAAAACTGCGCGAAATTACGCGCAAGCATGGCATCGTGCTAATCTTTGACGAAGTGATCACGGCCTTTGGCCGTGTCGGCGGTACGACAGCATCAGAAACCCTAGGCGTGACGCCCGATATTATAACGATGGCTAAGGGCCTGACAAACGCTGCAGTGCCCATGGGCGCAGTCGCAGTTAGCCGTCATATCCATGACGGCGTTGTCGAAGGCGGCCCAGATGGCATAGAATTGTTCCACGGTTACACCTATTCAGGTCATCCGCTGGCCGCAGCAGCCGCCCTGGCGACGCTGGATCTCTACAAATCCGAAGGCATTTTCGAGCATGCAAGCGCGCTCCACGGCTATTGGCAGGACGCGGTCCACAGCCTGAAAGGCAAGAAGCACGTCATCGACATCCGCAATATGGGTATAGTCGCGGCTATCGAGCTTGCGCCGCATGCTGGGGGCGTTGGCAAGCGCGGCATGCAGTTGTTCCACAAATGCTTCGACGATGGTGTGCTGGTCCGTGCGACGGGAGATATCATCGCGCTTTCGCCGCCGCTGATTTTACAAAAAGCCCATATCGACGAAATCGTCGGTCGCATTGGTGCGTTGATTGAAACTGTCGACTAAAGCGACAGCACGATTTTTCCGACATGCTGCTTCGTCAAAAACGCTTCCTGGGATTTGACGATGTCGGATAAGTCGTAAGTCGCAGCGACAACTGGTCTAATTTCGCCGCGTTCAATATAAGAGACCAGGTTTCCGAACACCTCGGGTTCTAACACCGTGCAACCGATCAGGCGCAAATCTTTAAGGTAAAGCGTACGAAGATCAAGATCGACAACTGGTCCCGATATGGCACCTGAAACGCCATAACGACCGCCCCGTTTCAGAACGTTCAATATGGCGCTGAATTGCGGTCCTCCCACAATATCTACCACGGCATCGAAATGCGCTTGCCCAAATAAGGCGGTCAAATCGGCATTGCGTGGAACCACATGAGAAGCACCAAGCGACTGTACGATTGCTGCCTTTGCATCGGCTGCCATCGCGGTCACTTCTGCACCGCGCCTTTTGGCAAGTTGCACCGCGGCAGAACCCACGCCGCCTGACGCGCCAGTGATCAACACGCGCTCGCCTGCCTGCACATTCAGACGCGTCAGGATATTTTCCGCGGTGCCATAAGCACATGGGAAACTTGCCAGTTCGACGTCGGATAGCGCGGAATTAACGCGATGCGCATGCATTGACGGTACGCAAGTATAGTCGGCAAAACCGCCATCTACTTCCGAACCGAAATAGAGAATGTCGAAAGGCCCCGCGCCGCGAAAAACAGGTTCAACCAATACCCGTTCACCAATACGCGCAGGGTCGACATGATCGCCCACGGCCACAATTTTCCCACAGGCATCGGCACCCTGGATACGCGGAAATTGAAAGGCTGCGCCTGACCAGCCATCATCGCCAGCCCCTTCTATACCAGATATTGCTCCAGCGTCCGTCGCCTCGGCTACTGACTTGGAATACCAACCGATGCGGGTGTTGATATCGGTATTATTGACGGCTGCTGCCGCAACACGGATCAATACGTCGCTCGGCCCCGGTATTGGCACGGGCACGTCATCGCGAAAATCAAGCTTGTCATAGCCGCCATGCCCGGTCAGCAAAACCGCGCGCATATTGGGGCCTGCTGTCACTCGGCCCGGTCCAGCCCGAACTGGTTGAGATACCATTTCTGGAACTTGACCACGCTGCCTTCCTGATCGGAATATCGGCCGGGCCGATAGCGGCTCGACATAATGCCTGCCTGATTGTTTTCCGTTATGATTTTGTCCTGCGTGGTTGTGGCATGATAACCCCAGATCATCTTTTCGATATCCACTTCGGCTTCAGTCGCCCGACCGTCGACCAGCCAGATCATCTCCACATCGGTTGCCAATGCACCGCGCGGTGTGAATTGGAACAGGATGGCAAAATGATCGTCTGCAACAATCTGGCTGAATGGGCTGAAGCTTAGGTGCATCCGTCCGCCATCTGCTCTCGTGCGCTTGCCCATAAGCGGCGCGGGTGCAGAGCCGTCCTGCGTTTCCGAGGCCCATCCATCCTTATTCATCCGCTGCATCAAAAGACGCAAATGGCTGCTGTCAGGTGCCTCATCAATAGTGCCAATGGGTCGGCCTGCCGCGGCAGCGCTTTGTTCCCAAGCTTGTAACTTTGGCGCGAAGCTGGCGATGGCGTCCGCTGGTCCGGAACTTGGTCCAGCGCCAACGGCCACAATCGATTCCGACGCGTGCATCGAACAGAATTCTGGATGGGATGGCACGCAATGGTAGCATTCAAAGAAATTTTCCACGACCAGTTTCCAGTTTGCGGTCGTAGGGTAGCTGCCTGCATATGCGATCCGCGCGTCGGCAAAGCCGTGATAATCCAGAATGGCCCCCATATCGCCGAAGGTCGCGTCAAAATCGACCGGTTCATCTTCGCTCATATTGATAAAGATAAGGCCGTGAAACACGCGGATGTGACAGGCGAACAGGCTGTTTTCGGCTTTGTCGAAATCTTCTGGCATTAGCCGCGCGGAAATCAGCCGCCCGTCAAGACCGAAGGTCCAGGCATGGTAGGGGCAGACCAAGCGTGGCGCATTGCCGCTGTCCGACTGGCAGATCGTCGAACCCCGATGGCGGCAGACGTTGAAGAACGCGCGGACGCTGTCTGCATTTTCGCGAATGACGATGATCTGTTCATTGCCAACTCGGAACAGGAAATAATCGCCCTTGTTGGAGATACGCGATATGTGGCCTGCCAATAGCCATTTCTGGCTGATGACTTCATCAAAATCAGCCTTGAACACCGCGTCGTTGGTGTAAAATTCCTGATCAAAGCTGTACCCCACCCGCGTCTTTGCGGCGAGCTGTTGCATGATAGCTTGTGATGTCTCGGTCATTATATTTTGATCCGCGCGTTTGAAGGGTCGTAAAATGGCTTGAGCGAAGCAATCACTGGATAGCGAACACCGGCAATTTCGATTTCATAATCATCTGGTCCGATTGGTCCGACTACGCCGCCGTCTGCGCCATCGACATAGCCGAGCCCGCAAGCGCCGCCGAGGGTGTGGGCATACATGCCAGAACGGATATATCCGGCGATCCGGTCACCCTGCCAGATGGGTTCGTTATGATAGAGCATGGGTTCAGGCGACTTTAGCAAAAACTGGACAAGGCGCTGCTTCAAGCCAGCTTCCTTTTGCGCCAGCAAAGCCTCGCGCCCAATGAAGCCGCCGACCTTGTCCAGCTTTACCGCAAAGCCAAGCCCAGCCTCCAACGGCGTGTCTTCGTCGGTTATGTCATGGCCCCAATGGCGATAAGCCTTTTCCATCCTAAGCGCGTTGAGCGTATGATAACCGCAATGTTTAAGGCCAAAGACTGTGCCCGCCGCAACGATCTCGTCATATACGCCCGTCATGAATTCGGTAGGGATATATAGTTCCCAGCCTAATTCGCCGACATACGTGATCCGCGATGCGCGAACGATGGCGTAACCCAGTTCGATTTCCTGCGATGTCGCAAATGGAAACGCCTCATGCGACAAATCATTGGGGCAAATAGATTGAAGCAACGCACGCGAATTCGGTCCCATGATAGAAATCACGCCCATACCCGACGACACGTTGGTCAGCACAGCATGCGCATCATCAGGGGTGTGACGCTTCAGCCAGTTAAAATCCTTGATCTCGGTCTCTGCACCAGTGACTATCAAATAAGCGGTTTCCGAAAGACGGGTGACCGTGAGGTCCGCCTCAATCCCGCCTTTCGCGTTCAACCACTGCGTGTAAACAAGCTTGCCCGGCGCGACATCGACATCATTTGCGCAAACGCGGTTGAGAACAGCACAAGCATCGCGGCCTTCAAACCGGAATTTGGCAAATGAGCTTTGGTCGAACAGTCCAACCGTCTCTCGCACCGCTTTGCATTCGGCGGCATTGGCTTCAAACCAGTTTTGGCGGCCATAACTATATTCATATTTTGGCGTGCTGCCGGGTTCGCCATACCAATTCGGCCGCTCCCACCCATAAGCCTCACCATGACATGCGCCTGCTGCGACCAAGCGGTCGTAAATAGCCGAGCGGCGGACACCACGCGCGGTTTCATATTGCTTGAACGGATAATGCGTTGCGTACAGTAACCCAAGGCTTTCGGTCACGCGCTCGCGCAGATATTTCCGGTTAATCTGGAACGGCATGTTGCGGCGAATATCTACCGTCCACAGGTCTGCCGGTGGAATACCGTCGCGGATCCAATCGGCCATCACCTTGCCAACGCCGCCTGCGGATTGCAGACCGATGGAGTTCAACCCAGCCGCGACAAAGCAGCCCTTTAATTCAGCGCTTTCGCCAAGGTGGTAACGCACATCAGGCGTGAAACTTTCGGGCCCGCAGAAGAATTTCTGGATACCCGCTTTTTCAAGCGCTGGAACGCGGCGCATCGCATCAAGCAACAGCGGTTCGAAATGTTCGAAGCTGCCTGCGATTTCATCAAAGCAAAAATCTTCGGAAATCCCGTCCATGCCCCATGGCCGCGCATTGGGTTCAAACGCACCAACGAGCAGTTTGCCCGCATCATATTTGTAATAGCCGCAATAATCATAATCACGCAGTACGGGGAGCGTATTGTCGATCCCCTCCACGCCTTCAAACAGCACATAATAATGCTCACACGCGTGCAATGGTGCGGCGACGCCGACGCTCGCGGCCAGATCGCGGGTCCACATGCCACCGCAGATCACGACATAATCGGCGTCAATCGAACCGTCTGCGGTATCCACACCAGTGACCCGGTCGCCATTGTGGCGGATTTTCGTGACTTTCGTATTTTCATATATTTTTGCGCCGCCGGTACGCGCGCCTTTGGCGAGCGCCTGCGTGATATCAACCGCATTGGCATAGCCATCACTCGGGATATGAATGCCGCCCACGACATCATCGACATTGACGATGTTCGCAAGATCTCTGATTTCCTGAGGAGACACCACATGGACCGGCAGGTCGAATACTTTCGCCATTGAGGCGCTACGTTTCAATTCCTCAAAACGTTCCGCATTGGTCGCCATCGAAATCGAACCGCACTGGCGATAGCCTGTGGCTTGCCCGGTTTCTGCCTCCAGCCCGCGATAGAGCTCGCCGGTATATTTGGCGAGCTTGGTCATGTTGATCGACGGACGCAATTGCCCCACCAGACCTGCCGCATGCCATGTTGTTCCGCTGGTCAATTGCTTGCGTTCAAGCAACACCACATCGTCCCAGCCAATCTTGGTCAAATGATAGGCAATCGAACAACCGATAACACCGCCACCGATGATGACGACCTTCGCTTTTTTGGGAAGTTCAGCCACCGGATTATACCTTCATTTTTGCGTTATCGGCATCATATGCCGGATGCTCAAGCACCGTTCCGACGCGCCGTTCGCCCTGCAGCATGATGTCAAAACGCGAACCGGGCGTTGCATTTTCAAGCGGTACGCACGCAAAGAAAAGGCTTTTACCCACACGGTGTCCATAACCACCGGACGTCGTCAGGCCGATACAATCGTCACCAATCAAACATGGCTCCGCGCCACGCACGTCGACATTGGCAGCATTGACCTCTCCATACACTATGCGGAAGCGGTCGGGCGCATCCAGCGTCGCTTGTCTGCCGACAAAGGCATCCTTGTTGAAATTGATGAAGCGGGGCATGTCAGCCTCAATCATCGTCAACTCATTCGTGAGTTCGGAACCCCAGGCCTTATAGCCCTTTTCCACCCGCATCGTGTTTGCGGCGTACAGGCCGTAATTGACGATGCCATATTCCTGCCCCGCATCCCAAACGGCATCATAAAGTGCCTCCAGATCCTTCATCGCCGGATGCAATTCCCACCCAAGCTCGCCTGCATAAGACACGCGAAGCGCGCGCATTTTTATGCCTGCGATGGTGATTTCCTGACCGCTTAACCAACGGAATCCTTCATTATTCAGGTCTGCATTGGTGAGCTTTGCCAAGACATCGCGCGAACGTGGTCCGTTCATCACCAGAACGCCCAAGTCCATCGTCAAATTGCGGATGGTTACATTCTCATGCGGCAATGTGCTTTGGATCAGCAAATCCCAATCGCGTTGCTCAGCCGCGGCTGCAGACAGGCAATAAAAATGATCATCGGCAAAGCGCGTGACCGTCATTTCGCCATAAATACGGCCCTGAACCGACAGTGGATGAACCAAGCCGATACCGCCCAGTTTCTTTGGCATGCGATTGGCGCAGATACGGTTTAGGAATGCCTCCGCATCGGGGCCGCATACGTCAAATTTGGCAAAGCCCGACAGATCGAGCACGCCGACGCGCTCGGCCACGGCCGTCACTTCGGCGGCGACCGCGTCAAAGCTATTGGTGCGTTCGTAGCCGCCTTGCTCCTCCGCCCCGTCAAGCGCGAAATATTTCGGCCGCTCCCAGCCATAGGTTTCGCCATAAACGGCCCCGGCCGACAGCAGTTTGTCGTACAGCGCACTGGTCTTTTGTGGCCGACCGTCAGGTTCTTCTTCACCGGGAAGCCGGGTCGTAAATGTCATCCGGTAATCAAGGAAAACCTTGTCACGGCTGTAGTTTTCGTCGGCATAAGGCCCATAACGGCGCGGGTCGAACTCGGTCATGTTGATGTCGGCATCACCAAACACCATCCATTGGGCCATATATTTGCCAGCACCGCCACCTTGCGCGATACCGAAGCTGGTGCCGCAGCAATGCCAGAAATTCCTTAAGCCTGTAGCTGGCCCTAACAGCGGTCCACCATCGGGGGTATGCGGAATTGCGCCATTAACGAAGCGCCTTAGCCCAACCTCGCCAAATATTGGCATCCGCTCAATCGCCCGCTCAAGCCATGGAGCAATCCGCTCCAGATCTTCGGGGAACAGTTCACTGGTCGAATCCCATTCAGGGTGGCCGCCGCGCGGCGCCCATGCCTCGGCCAAGCCTGATGTTTCATAAACGCCGATAAGCCCGCTTTTCTGCTCTTGCCGGAAATAGCCGGAAACATGCGGGCAGCGCATCACGGGAATTTCTTCTTCGCGATCTTTAAAAGCGGGAATAGGGTCGGTGACGACATAATGATGTTCCATATTGGTCACCGGTATATCGATACCCGCCATTTGCGCGATTTGCCGGGCATAGCAGCCGGCTGCGTTTACAACGATTTCCGCACGGATCGTGCCTTTCTCGGTCTCAACATCCCATTCGCCGGTCGGCAATTGGTTCAGGCCGGTCACGCGGTTTTTGCGCACAATCTTTGCGCCCATATTCTTCGCGCCAATGGCAAGCGCATTGCAGATACCCGATGGATCAGCATGTCCATCTTCGGTCGTCCGTGCGCCAGCAATGACGCCATCAAGAGTCATGAACGGGTTGTGCCGGAGGATCTCCTCTGGCGGGATAATCTCCATCTCAAACCCAATGATCTTTGAAAAACCCTCGATGTAGCGCATCCATGCCAGTTCGCGCTCATTCGTCGCAAGGCGGATACCGCCCGATTTATGCCAGCTTACATATTGCCCCGTTAGCCCTTCGAGTTTGGGATAGAGTTCATTGCTATATGCGTGCATTTTGGCAAGATTGTAGCTTCCGGTAATGTTTGGGCATTGCCCTGCGGCGTGCCACGTAGAGCCGGACGTCAACTCGTCCTTCTCAATTAACAAGCAATCGGTCCAGCCAAGTTCAGCAAGATGGTACAGCAGCGAAGCCCCCATTATGCCGCCGCCAATGATGACAACCCGCGCCGATGTTTGCATGAAATCCCTGCTCCTTGAGGCAATGTTCCTCGGGAACTTTAGGGCGGGTTTGATGTCAGGCACAAATGGGGAATATGACGGGATCGGTTAAAAAAATTTTTGGATGATAATCGCCAGTCCCTGTAAGGATCGCCAAATCCATTCCGAACATGAAAGATTAACAATGCGGGTTGCGTTAATTACAGGTGCTGCTCAAGGCGTCGGCTTTGCAACGGCGAAGATGTTCGCCGAACAAGCATATCATGTTGTCATGACTGATGTGCAGCCACTGGATAGGCAAGTCGAAACTTTGGTAGCGCTCGGTGGGCGCGTCTCGGCACTGTCCGGTGATATTTCTTCGGAAGCCTTTGTCATCGCACTTGCCGAAAAAATCGCGCAAGACCACATAGCGGCAGATGTGCTGGTCAACAATGCGGGTATCAGCCTCATTTGCGGCGCCGAAGATACCAGCATCGCGCAATGGCAGCGCGTGATGGACATAAACCTGACCGGACCGTTTTTGCTATGCAGGGAAATCGGCAAGCAAATGCTTGCGCGTGGGCGCGGCAATATTGTCAACGTCGCCTCAATTGCCGGCCTTCATGGTGTCATTGACCGCTCGGCCTATAATGCATCCAAGCATGGGCTGGTTGGGCTGACACGCACTCTGGCTGCCGAATGGGGCAGCCGCGGCGTGCGCGTTAACGCCGTATGTCCGGGATGGATCAAAACCGAAATGGACGAAGCGGACCAAGGGTCGGGCGCCTATTCCGACGCCGATATCATCAACCGCGTTCCAATGGGACGCTTCGCAACACCGGACGATGTGGCGCGTGTTATTGCGTTTCTGGCGCAGGAGAACAGTTTCATCAATGGTGCAAGCTTGCCCGTTGACGGTGGATGGATAGCGGATGCAAGCTGGGATGCGCTTCGTCTGAAAAAACGGTGACGCTCGACCGTCCAGCGACGGCTGGATCGGTTGATATGGCGGGTGACTGTCATCGCATAGTCACTAATGTCATCTACCCAAAATGGGGTTGAGACAATGTCCGAAATTCAGAGCCAAGCCCTATGACGACAATTTCCATTTCGGTCCCTAAATTTGATCTGCAGGCATATACCCTGTGCGCCTTTCGTGCATTGTGGATTGCGCTTTCGCTGGCAATATTATTGCCTCTGCATCTGCTTTGGCATTTCCTAAAACTACCATCACCTTGGGCAATGTTGTTCCTGCGGATTTGTGCCCGTGCGTTGGGGGCCCGAGTTAAAGTGTATGGCCAGCCGTTGCGTAGGGATGTGTTTTTTGTAGCCAACCATATCTCGTGGCACGACATTCCGATATTGGCAGGAATAACGGGGTCTGCCTTTGTCGCGCAAGACGGCGTTCGCGACTGGCCAATAATTGGTTGGCTCGCAAAGTTAAACCGCACCATTTTTATCAGCCGCACGGAAAAACAAAATGTGGCGCAGCAGGTCGCTGAGTTGCGCGAGGCGATTGCAGAAAATTGGTCGGTAACGCTTTTTCCCGAAGGCACGACGTCCGATGGCCGAGGGCTATTGCCGTTCAAACAGTCGCTGTTTGCCACGCTTGCGCCGCCGCCCAAACCAATGATGATTCAACCGGTACATCTCGATTTCGGAAATGACGGTCCTGATATAGCCTGGCTCGGCGAGGAGACTGGCTGGGAAAGTGCATGGCGCGCATTTACGCGGCCTGGCAGCTATGATGTTGGCGTGCATTTCCTTGAGCCGTTTGATCCAGCAACTCTTGCAGACCGCAAAATCGTTTGCGCGCTTGCCCGATCGCGGCTTGCTGCGGCGTTGTCTGCCAAGCTTGGATATAGTGTTACCTGACAAACGCTAGGTCCCCCTTTGCGTCTTGTCAGGCGGCAAAATAATTCACTTAATCGGCCAAATTTTTCAATTGTGGCTGCGCATCGACGGCGCTCTACCTTTTCCTGAACGGCGCACAATGCCTATTGGGAATGACTGGGTGTAATCATGAGAATCGGATTTATCGGGCTTGGTAATGTCGGCGGAAAACTGGCGGGTAGCCTGATCCGTAACGGACATGATGTAACCGTTCGCGACCTTGATGACATGCTTGTGGCCGAATATGTCGCGCGCGGTGCCGCTTCGGCGACATCCCCCAAAGCATTGGCCGAAGCCGTTGATCTGATCATTACTTGCCTGCCCTCCCCTGCCGCCAGTGCAGCCGTAGCCGAGGGCGAAGATGGTTTTTTACAGGTTATGCGTCCACGCCAAGTCTGGCTTGAAATGAGTACAACTGATTACAGCGAAATTATCCGGCTGGGTGCGCTCGTCGAAGCGCGTGGCGCAATGTTTATGGAGTGTCCTGTCTCCGGTGGCTGTCATCGCGCTGACACGGGCAATATTGCGATTTTTGCAGGCGGCCCGCGCGCCGCGTTTGAATTTGTTCTACCTGTGTTGACAACAATGGGACGCCGCATTTTGCACACGGGCGAATTGGGGACGGCGTCACAATTGAAGGTGATGACCAATTATTTGTGTACGGTTCATCTCGTTGCGCTGGCTGAGGCGTTAACCACATGCAAGGCGATCGGGCTTGATATGAACACGACCTATGAGGCCATCCGGATTTCATCGGGCAATAGCTTCGTCCATGAAACCGAAAGCCAGGTGATTTTAAACGGAAGCCGCGACATTAATTTCACGATGGATTTGGTCAGCAAGGATGTCGGGTTGTTCGACAAAATCGCCCATGCCGCAAATGTGCCTGTCGAATTGTCGCCATTAATCGTGAAAATCTTCAAAGAGGGTGAGGAAGCTTACGGCCCGCGGGAATTTTCACCGAACATTATCCGCCGGTACGAAGAGCCGCTTGGTATCAAAGTTTTGGGCACTGGCTTTCCCGCCGATATGGTCGACTATGAACCTGAAGAGCCAGGTTATGAGGTGGTACCGAAACGTTAAACCGCCGCAACGGGACGGCTGTCTTCGACATTCTTGATTACCCAATCCATGAAGGTGCGAATTCGCAGATTTTCCTTCATATCTTTGCGGCAAATTAGCCCCCACGCGCCGGGGCAAACCGCTTTATGGGCAATAGGCTGCACCAACCGACCGGCCGCCAAATCCTGATCAACAAAAGGCCCGTTAACGAGCGCAATCCCTTCGCCATTGAGCGCCATTTCCAACGCCACGGCCAAGGTATCAACCATCAGATAAGGAACCGATGGCTCAAACGGCGCACCGGCGGATTCGAACCAGCTTTGCCAGTTTTGCACCTCGGTATAAATGGCAACGAGCGGCTTAGTCATCAATTGTTGCGACGTAGGATTTTGTCCCATGGCCTCTGCCATTTGCGGGCTGCACACCGGAAACAGCGCATATTCATATAACGGCACCCAATGAAACTTGGCCGGGTCAGGTTCATCTGCGCAATAGACCAGTCCGACATCGGCATGGACATCATCAAATTCCCATTCCACCGCGCAGGTATTCAGCGTCAATTTGACTTCGGGATGATCGGCCAAAAACTGGGGCACACGCTTTGCCAGCCAGCGAATGGACGCGGTCACATAAGTTTGCACGCGAAGTGGCTTATCGAGTGCGTTACGGTGAACCTCTTCCACGCCCTCCAGCAGCGATTCAAACGCCGCGCGCACATAAGGGTAAAGCACTTTGCCCTCTTCAGTCGAAACGATATGCCGTCCTTCTTGAACGAACAAAGTAACACCAAGGGCATCTTCGATAAGTTGAACCTGATGGCTGACCGCCGGATGCGTCAAACATAATTCGTCGGCAGCGTCACGAATGCTTTGATGGCGGGTCGCTGCCTCGAAACCCTTAAGCGCCTTTAATGGTGGCAACTGCTTTAGATCGATCTTTGGATGCATCGCCACTCCCTCCCCGGATTCGCGCTGTCATCACAGGATAGCATGTTGGAAAAGAACTGGTAAATTAAATTAACACATCGTTTTTGTGTCTTCCAAAATCATTGCGGCACCTTTTTCAGCGACCATGACCGTAGGCGCATTTGTATTTCCTGAAGTGATGGTCGGGAACACCGACGCGTCAATCACCCGCAAGCCGTCAATGCCGTGGACGCGCAAGCGCATGTCGACCACTGAAGTGCACGGGTCTGGCCCCATCATGCAGGTACTGGTCGGATGATAGACCGTATCGGCGCGGGCACGAAAATCGTCGAGTAATGCGTCATCGCCATCAACATCCGTACCAGGAATAAGCTCTTCGGTAATGATATCGGCAAGCGGCTTGGTAGATGCCAATTGCCGAAGAAGTCGGTTGCCTGCCAAAACGTCATCAATGTCGCATTGCGTGGCCAGATAATTAGGGTGAATAGCAGGATATTTCGAAGGGTCCGCGCATGCGAGTTCAATATGCCCCCTACTGGTCGGACGACAGGGATTATGTGATAACAAAAATGCCGAGAATGGGTCCGGGTTCAAAAGCTTTCGTTCGGCCAAGGGTGTTTTGGTGTAGCTGACTGGACTGAAATATAATTGCAAATTAGGGTGCTGTTTCGTCGCATCGCTCCGCACGAAACCGCCGCTTTGATTGACGCTCAACGACAAGGGCCCTGCCCGGTCAGCCATGTATCGTAAACCGGCCCTTATTTTGCCCAGCAGCGGGTGAAGTACATCGTTCAACGTGGCGGTACGGACTTTGTAGAAATAGGAAACGGCAATATGGTCCTGCAAATTGCGGCCCACCGCATTTGCATCAATTAGCGGTTCTATGCCGACGTTTTTCAAATGGCCCGCAGGTCCGATACCCGATAGCATCAACAATTGGGGCGAGTTAATGGCACCGCCTGACAGGATGACTTCGCGGCGCGCCTTCGCCTCTTTGGTGGCGCCTTTGCAAGTGTAGGCAACACCTACTGCGCGCCGCCCCTCAAACAATATGCGGGTTGCGTGTGCTTGCGTCTGAAGCTTAAGCGTTTTGCGCCCTCGCGCGGGATGCAGGAACGCATTCGCAGTTGATGCCCGCCAACCACCGCGTGTGTTGATTTGATAATATCCCACGCCCTCAGGCCGGCAACCGTTGAAATCACTGCTGGCGGGAAAACCCAATGTCTGCGCCGTTTCAATAAAGCTACGGCAAATTGGATGCGCAAAGGAGGAGATATCGGTGACATGCTGCGGTCCGCCCTGACCATGGTGCGCGCTGTGCCAATCAAAATCCTCTGACTTTTTGAAATAGGGCAGCACGTCATCCCAACCCCAGCCTACATTGCCCAGTGCTTTCCAGTCATCGAAATCGCGCGGTTGCCCCCGCACGTAAACCATCGCATTGATTGAACCAGACCCACCGATTACTTTGCCACGCGGCCAATAGCTTCGCCTGCCACCGAGCGCCTCAACCGGCTCTGTATCGTACATCCAGTTGATCCGCTTGTCGAAAAAGGTACGGCCATAACCAATGGGCATTTGAATCCAGATCGACCGATCACTTCCCCCTGCTTCAAGCAACAATACGCTGTATCTGCCGTCTTCGGTCAAGCGATTGGCAAGCACACAGCCCGCCGTGCCCGCGCCGACGATGATATAGTCGAATTCTTCAGTCACTGAACGGGGTGCTGCGTCATTTCGAGGTGGAGCATATCGCCAGTATATGGGTTGGCGCGTGCGACGTCTTCGTTCAATTCGACGCCCAGGCCAGGTGCTGTCGGCGGAATGACATGGCCCTCTTCAAAACGAATGGGCGATTTCAAAATTTCATTGTGAAAACCGCCCCAAGTCTCGATACTTTCAAGAATGAGGAAGTTGGGTGAACAGGTCGCAATCTGGACATTGGCTGCACCCACCACTGGACCGCAATATAGATGCGGCGCAATCTGGACATGATCGACCTCAGCCATCGCGGCAATTTTTTTGGCCTCCAATATACCCCCGACCCGGCCAAGGTTCATTTGCAATATCGCAGCAGCGCCCGCACGCAATAACCGGGCAAAGTCATATTTGGTGGTCAATCGCTCACCCGTGGCGATGGGTATCGACGTTGCCCTTGCGACCTTGGCCATTTCCTCTGGCGCATCGGGCGGCACGGGTTCTTCCAACCACAAAGGATCATAAGGCTCAAGTCGCTTGGCCAGCCGGATTGCTCCAGCTGCCGTCATTTGACCATGCGTGCCGAATAACAGGTCGGCTTTCATCCCCACTGCTTCGCGCAGGGACTTTGCAAATCGCTCGCACAGATCAAGCGCCTCCAAAGACAATTGCCGTCCGTCAAACGCGGAATACGGACCTGCAGGATCAAATTTCAACGCGGTAAAGCCTTGGGCCAAATATTCCGACGAACGTTCTGCCGCCAGATCGGGGTCGTGATACACGTCTTTTTTGTCGCCAGGCCGCGGGTAGATATAGGTATAGGCGCGCAGCCGTTCATGCACCTGCCCACCGAGCAATTTGTAAACTGGTTTGTTCGCTTCTTTACCAATAATGTCCCAACACGCCATTTCGAGCGCCGACAAAACCCCCATCAATGTCAAATCGGGATGCTGGGTAAAGCCGCTTGAATATACCCTGCGCCACATATTTTCGATATCATGCGGGTCGTTGCCGGCAACGTATCGCGCAAACACATCCTCAATCATTTTGGCGACAATATGCGGTTCAAATGGAACGCAATAGGCCTCACCGACGCCTGATACACCGCTGTCGGTTGTCAGTTTGACAAAGACGAAATAGCGCCCGCCAAAATGCGGCGGCGGGTTCCCGACGACGAAAGTTTCAATGTCAGTTAACTTCATCCGTCAAAACCGTTGATGACTTTAATTTCAAGGAAATCATGCAGGCCCCACTCGCCCCATTCGCGGCCATTGCCCGACTGTTTATAGCCGCCAAAGGGCGAAGCATAATCCTGACCAGCACCATTGATGCTCACCCCGCCCGCACGCATCCGGCGTGACACCCGGCGCGCGCGTTCCATATCGCCGCTTTGCACATAGGCGGCCAAGCCATACGGCGTGTCATTGGCAATCTCGATCGCTTCGGCCTCGTCCTTGAACGGGATCATGACCAATACAGGGCCAAACACTTCCTCCTGTGCGATGTCCATTTTGTTATGCACGCCGGCAAAGATGGTTGGTTTGACATAATAGCCGCGGTTAAAGCCTTCAGCGCGGCCAGTGCCGCCAGCGACCACTTGCGCACCTTCATCAATCCCGACCTGAATGAGGCGCTGGATTTTGTCGAACTGTAATTTGCTGACGACTGGGCCGAAATGGGGTCCTTTTTCCATGGGATCGCCGAGTTTCGCATTTTGCGCGGTGCGCGCAGCGATTTCGACCGCGACGTCATAGACCGATGCCTCGACTAGCATCCGCGTTGGCGCGTTGCACGATTGGCCAGCATTTTCAAAGCAATGCAGCACACCGCGCTTCACCGAGGCCTCCAGATCGGAATCGGCAAACACGATATTGGCCGATTTGCCCCCCAATTCCTGCGACACGCGCTTGACGGTATCAGCGGCGGATTTCGCCACTTGAATACCAGCGCGCGTAGACCCAGTGAATGAGATCATGTCGACCTCTGGATGGCTGGTCAGCGCATCACCGATGGCAGGGCCCGTGCCATGCACCATATTGAACACGCCTTTGGGGAACCCTGCCTCGTCGATAAATTCAGCGAACAATTGCGCGGATAAGGGGGCTACCTCGCTTGGCTTTAGCACCATAGTACAGCCCGCAATTAACGCCGGACCGATTTTGGCCGCCAATTGGTTAATCGGCCAGTTCCATGGCGTAATAAGGACACAGACGCCAATGGGTTCGCGTACCAAACGGGCGTTGCTCCCGATCGGTCGCTCCCATTCCATTTCGCGCGCCGCAATGATCGTAGCTTTCAAATGGCCGGGGCCACATTCCGCCTGCGCATTGTAAGACAAATCATAAGGGGCGCCCATTTCGGTCGAAATGGCGGTAACCATTTCGTCATAGCGTCTTTCAAAAATGGCGATCAACTTTTCAACCAAAGCGATACGATGGTCTAGCGTGGTGGACGCATAGCCATCAAATGCCGCACGCGCTGCATGCACTGCCAAGTCGACGTCATCATGCCCACAAACGGCGACGACGGCACAGACTTCCTCGGTCGCAGGGTTTACCGCTTCCACCGTTGCGGTGGACGTCGCAGGCAGAACCCATTCCCCATCAATATAGGATTTAAGGGGTGAACTAGACATATCCAATGGCCCTCTTTTGATCTTCGATAATGTATTTTTCGGCACGCCAATAATGCCATGCCGCCCACAGGCCCGTTGGCGCGAGGATGAGTTGGGCAAGACGCAAAGAATCCGCATTGCCGCCGCCTGCCGCGTCGAACAAGTCACTAAGCGTACCGACGATGGTTGGCGCAACAATGAGGTTGAGCACATTCGCAATCAGCAACGAAATCGCGACAGCCATGGCACGCATTTTCGGTGCGGCCAGATTCTGACACAGTGCAAACGCCGGGCCGATATAGAAATAGATTGTCGGAATGAATAACCACCACATGACCTGCGCCACCCCCAGATCCCGGGTATAATAAGCAAGAAACGACGGGATCGTTCCCAACGCTGTTACCACCGCCAAAAGCCGGGCGATTTTACGTGGATCGGTGTAGGCAGGGCGCGCCACCACCCATGCCGTTAACAAAGACGCACCGATCCCGCCAATGAGGTAAATCCACCCCAACATGCTGCCAGCTTCCCCTTCATTCATGCCATAGGTGCGTTGCAGGAACAAAGGCGTGAACCACATTAGTCCCCAGCCCCAAAATGCAGACAGGCCGCTTCCCGTCATCGCATGCACCGCCGATTTTTGCGACCACAGGAATTTAAGCGTTTCCATGACGGTAGGAGATTTATCATCGGTGACGGCATCCAGACGGCCCCGTTTCGGCTCCTTAATCGTGACCATAATGATTAACGCCAAAATGAGACCGGGCACGCCCAGCACAAAAAATGCGGCACGCCACCCGTGTAATGTCGATACGTACCCCGCTATGTCCGAGCCAAGCCATGCGCCGATTGGCGCCCCAAGTGCAAATACCGTCATAGCCATTGAGCGCCGGTCCGCCGGAAAATAGTCTGCGATGATGGAATTGCACGCAGGTGTGCCTCCTGCTTCACCGATACCTACGCCCACGCGTGCCAGGAGCAAATCGACATAGCCGCGCGTGTAACCGGTTATCGCCGTCATCAGTGACCAGACAGCAACCGACGCGGCCAGCAAATTGCGGCGGTTAGTCCGGTCACACAGCCACGACAAAGGGATACCCATCGTTACATAAAATAGCGCAAGCGGCAGGCCAAGCCATGCGGTTTCCGTATCGCTCAACTTTAGCTCTTCACTAATCGGCCCAAGCAGTGTGGACAGAACATAGCGGTCAGCGATGCTGATCGTGTACACCAGCATCATAATAATGAGGACATACCAACGCTGCCCAAGCGTGGACACTTCGTCGGCATTGACCGGCGCGGTCGGTGCAGTGCTCGCCATATGCATTCCCCCTCAGGTTGCGACCAGTTCTGGCCCTAATTTGTGGCGCAGCGGATCAAGGAATTCGCTAAAATTCTCCCACTGATCGACTCCGGTTTTGAAAATGGGTTGTCGCACTTGCTCCGAGCTTGCGGTACGAACGGCGCGCGCGGTCTGGTGGAAATTAAGGCAGGCTTCCTCAAAAGGAAGGCCGCAATAATCAAGCAAACGCCGTACTTGTGTTTCCAGGTCGGCAACAACGTCTTCGTATTGAACACGCAAAATCTTGCCAGGCAAAACCTTGTCCCAATGGTTCATCAGCGCGACATAATCGGCATAATATTGTCCGATTTCCGTAAGCCCATAAGTGAATTCCTGACCTTCGGCGAACAACTGCTTAAACCCGCTGAAACAGCAACCCATCGCCCCCCGGCGCGCATCGATAATCTTGGCATTCGGCAAGATCATGTGAATGAGGCCAATGTGGCGAAAGTTATTGGGCATTTTGTCAATGAAATATGGCGTTGCCCGCTTGCGGTAGACCTGCGTGTCGCGGATGAATTCTTCACCAAAGCGCGTAAAGTCTTCATGCGTCAAATCAGCTAAATTGCCCGGATATTCTGGCGTCTCGCCAACCATGCGATTTCGGTCGAGCCGGTATGCCAAAGCAAAAATGTTCGGCAGTTCCATCGTGCCTTCGACCAGACTATGTGACGCCAAAATTTGTTCAAGCAAGGTCGAGCCTGCACGCGGAAGCCCAACGATAAAAATGGGGTCGGGAGCGGGACAACCGGCTCCTGAAAAACGCCCCAACAAATCGGCAGTCACGCATTCCCGCTGTAGCTGCATTTCATCCGACAATCGCGCAGGATCATATTTCAGTTCCTCGCGCTTCAGGCGATTGCCCAGCTCATAATATTCGAACGAAGCACCATATTCGCCCCGGTCCTCTAGCGCCTTGCCCAGCGCAAAACATAAGTGATAGCGATCATCTAGCGCAGTCATCGCAGAGGCTTGCCGTTCGCGCATTTGCGCGATCTCCATATCGTCAAAGCGATAGGTCTTTAGATTGGCCAAGCTCCAATAAGCATCGCCGCAGTCTGGCCGTACCTGATACGCGCGGCGATAGGCCGAAATGGCATCTTCCTGACGCCCAATGGTCTTCAGGGCATGGCCGTATGTCAGGTTGATGCCCGGATTATCCGGCATCGCGCCAAGCAATGCCTCGTAAATCAGCATCGCCTCATCAAAATTACCAACAGCGAGGTTTTCGTTCGCGTAAAGCATTTCGAACTCGGGATTTCCCGGTTCCTTTGCGCGCAGTTCCGACGCTTCGCCAAGTGCCAGTTCAAATTTTTGTCGTTTGCGAAGCACTTTTACATAGTCGAAATGTGCGCTGACATTATCCGGCTCAAGTACCTTGCAGGACTCAAGTAAAAACTCTGCTTCATCATAGGCGTTGAACTTCATTCCAATGTCAGCAAGTAATCGCATTGCTTCGACATGATGGCCATTTCGTTGCAGGAACGCGCGGCACAGTTGCTCGGCTTTGAAGATACGGCCTTCTTGAATGAAACTGGCAACGCTAAGCAATTCGGGCGCTAACGCAGAAAGATGCGCATATTGTGCGCGGGCGAAATTGGCTGGCCCGTCCCGACCGGCGGCAGCGTGCATTTCCGACAGTAAACGCCAACTTGCGACCAATGCGCCATTATGAGTTACGGCCCGCTGATACGCCGCAACGGCCTCCTCTGCCCGATTGCTGTCGCGCAAACAATGCCCACGTTCCTGCCATGCCCGGCCATAACCCGGGTTGATCGCAATCAATCGGTCCAGCGTTCCAAGAGCGGAGGGGATGTCCCGCTGCATCCGCTGCGCAACAGCAAGTGTATACAGCGCGTCAATATTATCAGGCGTTGCCTGAAGCACCTGTGCGCACGATGCCGCGGCTTCGTGCAACCTCGCATTTTGTAAATGTGACCGGGCTTCGCGCAAAATCACGTCGATCGTATCAGGCAATACCTCCGCCAACATTGTCACCTAATCTCCCATAATGTGACGAACGTTTGCACGAACATTGCCCCAATTCATACGCTTGACGCAACGTAGAGATGCCATTGTGGCGGAACACCCGGGTTATTCATAGGTGTTCCGCCTTGATATTTAGATCTTATACGAAAAACGAAGTCCAATTGTGCGCGGACGCATGGTGGTTGTACGAAGCTCACCATCATTGCCGCTCTTGTAAAGCTCTGGACGTTCATCGGTCAGATTGTCACCAAAAACTTCGAGACGCCACTCATCCTTTGAAACACCAAAGGATGCCCCCACTGTGGTGTAGGAATCCAGCTTTTGTGCTGCCGGTATTGGCAGTATCACGTCGCCTGGCCGAACCAGTACGCCGTTATAAGTTACTGGAATTGAGCCTGCATAGCCAAGTGTAGGGTTAAACGTTTGATACCGGATATCAACGTTGTCGATTACGTCGGAAATGCTTTTACCGACATAATGTACGCCAATTTGACCGAACGGCGTAAGGCCCGAAGACAGTTCCTTTTCCCAATGCAGACGCGCATTCATTTGAAACTTCGGACTAAGCGCAAGTGGTCCACCCAACGGCCGGATTACCGTCGTGTTTTTCCTGTACTTTGTCAGTTCAGAATCATTGTACGAAAATGCACTGTTGAAAGTAAGTTCGGGCGTCGCGCGCCATGTCACATCACCCTCAAGACCTCTGATCCGTGCATCAACGAGGTTGGTTGTAAAAGTCTGGTTGGAGATGTTCTGATCGAACACAGTGATCTGGATATTGCTCCAGTCAATTTGATAGGCAGCCAGATTTATCTGCAACTGGCGGTCGAGTAGCGAGAATTTGCCACCTACTTCATAGTTTTGGACTTTGTCGGGAACATATGTCCCAAGCCGCACAAAATCAGCATTGGTTGGGCAAGTGGTGCTTGGAACGCTGCATGGTCGCCGGTTGAAGCCACCCGGACGGAAACCGTCTGAATATGTTGCATACACAAGCGACCCATCGCCAATCCGATAGGTCAGGTTCGCCTTATACAACACGCCGGTATATTTGGCTGGTGAAGCATCGGCATAAAGCAGGTTCAGGTTAGCACTGACATTATACAGAGTGACTGGCGTCGCAGCTGGCGAATAGGTTCCCGTCGCAGGATTATACACTCCGCGTGATCCACCAAAGCTGCCATTGGACGAACCATTAATCGATGCCTTTTCGTTATAATAACGAAGCCCACCAGTAAGTATCAGCTTTTCAGGAATGATGTCGAATGACGCTTCTCCATAAGCAGCAAATTGCTTATCCTCACGTTGGACATCGTTGAAAAAGCCAACTTTCACAGGCCGGATGCTGGTATCATTGGCATCCACGGAAGCGTTTGGCGCACGGCGATAGATGAAACCGGCGGCCTCTTGCAGATAAGACCAATCCGTATTGTCGAACAATTTATTCTCATCGTAGAACAGGCCGAAGGTGCCGCGAATGCGCTTGTCAGCAGGCGTCGTAACGCGGAATTCGTGAGTCATGCGCTCTGTCCGGTTACGCACTTGATAGCTTTTGTTCGGCGCATAGCAGGTATTGCCGATATTACCGTTATATGCAGCCGTATAATATACGCCGCGATCACATTCATAATAAGGCAGGAAAAGGCCGATATTTGAATATCCGGCATAATCGGCAACCTGCGTCGCGCGGTGCTTCATGAACGAACCTGTATAAATCAAGTCGAGCATGCCAAGGCGGCCATTAACTGCCCATGTCGACAGGTTCACTTTGTCACGCAGCGAATTGTCGTTGAACTTGGTAACCTTAAGATCACCGACGTCAGGTTCGAAATCGAACACGCCATCGGTATCAAGTTCTTGCCGAACGTGCATCAGATCAATCGACCAATCGTCCGTCACATTCCATGTCAGCGCGATACGACCGCCGCGATAGGTTGCGTCGTTATAGTCGTTCTCGACAAAAGCGTCGTTGTTAATCGCCTGGCGTGTCGGTGCTTGGTAAAGGCTTCCATTGCAATTCGGCACTGCGGTGGTGGCGGTTGCTTGGCATGATTGAATTGCGCGCATCACCAACAAAGGGTTACCTGTCGGCAATTTTCCAGCGACCCCCACATTGCCATTGAACGGCATTTGGAAAGTGCCCGGAATATTGTCGATATAGCCACCCTGCCTGTCGGTGTAGAATACGGCCCGGATCGCCAGCTTGTCCTTAATTATAGGAACGTTGATGAATGCATCGCCTGCAACGCTCTCCTCACCCTTTCTCGTGAACGCATAACTGGAATTAAAGCCAGCATGAAATTCGCTCGTATCCGGCTTGTTGGTAATATAGCGGACAGCGCCGCCCATGGCGCTCGCCCCGAAAAGCGTACCTTGCGGGCCAGCCAACACTTCAACACGCTGAAGGTCGACGGCATAAAGGTCCAGATTACGTCCGACCAGCGATGCTGGCGCATCATTGATGTACAACGCAACCGTCGGCTGGGCACCGGCAGTACCGGCAATTTGCAGACCGGGCGAGTCCGTTGATAGGCCGCGGATAAAGATGGAAGAGGCGCCTGGCCCGCGAGATGCGGAGCGAACGTTCGGTAGATATTCAATCAATTTGTCAAATTTGGTTATGTTGAGATCACTCAGCGTATCGCCGCCCAATGCGGTGATGGCCAAAGGCACGCGGTTGGCAGATTCTTCGCGCCTGGTTGCCGTCACAACGATATCGCTAATACCGCGATCTTTTTCCTCAGCAGCCTGTTGTGCATATGCCGGATCTATGCCGGCACCAAGCGACGCAAGGACAAGTGCCGCCGACGAAATTTTTAAATGGATTTTCAATTTTCTTCCCCTCAACGATCCCCCGACACTGCAGGGGCCCCAAATCTCCAATAGGCAGACTGAAACTGGAGTTCCCCGCAAGCAACTGACCAAATTTTCATGATTGGTAAAATAAATTCCTTGACCAATCACATCATCTACATGTTGCGATTAGAAGACCTAATATATTGAAGTGGGTGATGGTGAGCGCGCAGTTGGAACGCTACGCCGCAACGAACTTTGGGGATAAGGATTGAGGATGAAATTGGGGGCCGACTTTGTTTTAGTGATCGCATGCGAGGACCGAAAAGGGATCGTGGCGGCTGTGGCCAATTCGATTGCAAGCCAGGATTGTAACATAATCGAAAGTTCGCAATATGGCGATGGAAACACCGGACGGTTTTTCATGCGCGTTGCGATCAATTGCCCCAAAGACATGACAACTGAAAGCTTTGGCGCGGCTTTTCTACCTGTTGCAACTGCCTTCAGGCTCGATTGGCGCATCCACGACTTGCGCAAGAAACTCCGCGCCCTGATCATGGTCAGCCAAGGTGGCCATTGCTTGAATGACCTTCTTTACAGGACTTCAACGAACCGGCTGCCGATGGATATAACGAGCATTGTTTCCAACCACCTGAACTGGCAACGCCGAGCGGAACATGAAGGCATTCCTTTTCACCATTTGCCAGTCACGCCCGAAAACAAATTGGAGCAAGAAGCCAAATTGCTGGCGATGGTCGATGTCCAGCAAGTCGACCTCGTCATTCTTGCCCGATACATGCAGGTACTTTCAGACCAGCTTTGCCGCAAACTGGATGGCCGCGTGATCAACATTCATCATAGCTTCTTGCCGGGTTTCAAGGGCGCAAAGCCCTATCATCGGGCGTATGAACGCGGCGTCAAAATGGTCGGTGCAACTGCGCATTATGTGACACCTGATCTCGACGAGGGGCCAATTATCACGCAAGATGTGTCGATTGTCGACCATGCCGACACCGTTGAGGATTTGATTGCACAAGGCCAAGATACCGAAAGCCGGGTGCTATCGCGCGCAGTCAAGCTTCATCTGGAACACCGCGTGATGCTCAATGGAAATCGAACAATTGTTTTTAAGTAACATGGTTTCACTCTGGCGACAGCAGTAAGATAACAAGGATACCCACTATGAAGACCCGCGCCGCAGTCGCATTTGAAGCCAAAAAGCCGTTGGAGATTGTCGAGCTGGATCTGGAAGGTCCAAAGGCAGGCGAAGTGCTCGTGGAAATCATGGCGACAGGCATTTGCCATACCGATGCGTACACGCTTGATGGTTTTGACAGCGAGGGCATTTTCCCATCGGTGCTTGGCCATGAAGGTGCAGGCATTGTCCGTGAGGTTGGCGCTGGCGTGACCAGCGTCAAGGCGGGCGACCATGTTATCCCGTTATACACGCCCGAATGCCGGCAGTGTAAAAGCTGCCTTTCGGGCAAGACCAACCTGTGTACGGCGATCCGCGCGACGCAAGGCAAGGGGCTGATGCCCGATGGTACATCGCGTTTCTCGTATAAGGGCCAGACGATATTCCATTATATGGGCTGTTCGACATTTTCGAACTTCACGGTTCTGCCGGAAATCGCGGTAGCCAAAATCCGCGAAGATGCGCCGTTTCAGTCAAGCTGCTATATCGGTTGCGGCGTAACTACGGGCGTTGGCGCAGTGGTGAACACGGCCAAGGTGCAGGTCGGCGACAATGTGGTTGTGTTCGGGCTTGGCGGCATTGGCCTCAACGTCATTCAAGGTGCGCGTCTGGCAGGTGCTGGCATGATCATCGGTGTCGATATCAACCCCGACCGCGAAGAATGGGGCCGCAAATTCGGGATGACCGCGTTTCTCAACTCCAAGGGTATGAGCCGCGAAGATGTGGTCGCCAAGATCGTTCAGATGACCGACGGCGGCGCCGATTACACCTTTGACGCCACAGGCAATACCGAGGTTATGCGCACCGCGCTTGAGGCATGCCATCGTGGTTGGGGCACAAGCATCATCATTGGTGTGGCCGAAGCCGGTAAGGAAATCGCAACTCGTCCATTCCAGCTTGTCACTGGCCGCAACTGGCGTGGGACCGCTTTTGGCGGGGCCAAGGGCCGGACCGATGTGCCAAAGATCGTCGATATGTACATGACCGGAAAAATCGAGATTGACCCGATGATCACGCATGTCATGGGTCTGGAAGACATCAATAAAGCGTTTGACTTGATGCATGCTGGGGAAAGCATCCGCAGCGTGGTAGT
>JAZKGS010000116.1:0-8940 GCA_040385805.1 Pseudomonadota bacterium
CACAAGCGGCAACGAGATCAAGGCTAACGCCAGCTTCATTGGGCGTTTTAGGACCTGGCGAAATCAGGAAAGCCTGCGCCCCCGACGACAGTGCCTGGCCTGCTGAAATATCGTCATTGCGCACGACCTCAACATCTGCCCCAAGCTCCATCAGATAATGGACGAGGTTCCAAGTAAAGCTGTCGTAATTGTCGATGACTAGGATCATGCGGCGTCCCTAGCGGCTTTGCCACGCGGGTGGAAGGGGCACTATTGCGCTAACAATGCAGCAAGTTCGTCCTTCCAGAATTTTGCCCAAGTGTGCGTGCCATGTCCCTTTGTCTCGGGTGAGGCGGGAATGAGAATGAACTTGGTAGTGGGCAAACGTTTCATGGCCATTTCGGTGATGCCGTAATTTGATGGATTGATGAAGTCATCCGCCGAATTGATCCATAAAGTCGGTGCCTTGATCGCCTCAAGCGTTGGCCATGGATTATAGTTTCGCGAGGAGTCCAGTTGATAAATAATATCGTTCGCGTCATTGCGCGTGACCACACGGGCAAAGGCCTCGTTCGTGAAGGCTTCTGCTGCTGCGCGCGTCGGATATTGCGCCTGAAGGGCCAATGGGTTGGCGCCAGCGACTAGGCTAAGCGTCGCGGCGGTGCGCAAGCCCGACATTGGCGGCGACGTGTAATTGCCGTTGTTCCAAACCGGGTCTGCCTTGATCGCATCCATCGAAAGCTTGCGCCACATGCGGTTCTGGCCAGCGATTTCCACGGGCAAGCAAGCGAATGGTGCAAGCTTTTCAACTGCGTCCGGATAACGCGAACCCCACATAAATGCATGCATGCACCCCATGGAGGTGCCAAGAATCAGCTTCAACTTCTTGATGCCAAGCGTCTGGGTGACTAACGCATGCTGCGTTGCGATCATGTCGGTATAATCATATTTCGGAAATGCCATACGCAGGCCATCACTTGGCTTGGACGATTTTCCGTGACCGACATTATCTGGCAGGATGATGAAATATTTTGAGGTGTCGAGCACTTGGCCGGGGCCGAAAAGCTCGCCAGCAAATTGCGGTTGGAAAAATTGGTGTCCAGTCCCGCCAGTGCCATGCAAGATCATCACGGCGTTGGCTATGTTGCCGCTCGCGTCGCGCTTCGGCGTCCCTAATGTGGTGTAATGGATTTTGACTTCGGGCAGGCGTTCGCCCGTTGAGAACACATAATCCTTGAATACAGCGTCGGCCTCATTTGGAGTGGCGGTCTGGCCAAAGGCGGGAACATGTACAGCCGACAAAAGGGCCAATGAAGCTAAAATATATTTACGCATAGGGCCAAGTTAGCGACGTTTACGTGGACGTCAAGCTACTGCCCAAATTTCGCTTCACCGGCAACGCGAATGGCTTCGCGCGCCGCAGCGATCAGCGCGCCAGCCTTTGCCTCGCACTCACGTTGTTCATATTCAGGATTGCTGTCCGCAACGATGCCAGCGCCAGCTTGCACATGCATGACGCCGTCTTTCACCACCGCTGTGCGCAAGACAATGCAGCTGTCCATGTCGCCATTGGGGGAGAAATATCCGACCCCACCCGCATAAGCGCCGCGCGTTTCTGGTTCCAACTCGGCGATGATTTCGCAGGCTCGGACTTTGGGCGCGCCGGATACTGTGCCTGCGGGAAAGCCAGCGAATAACGCATCAATCGCATCTTTGTCATCGGCAAGTTCGCCCACCACGTTCGAAACGATGTGCATCACATGGCTGTAAAATTCGACCATATAGCTGTCAGTGACGGTAACGCTGCCGCCCTTGGTTACGCGGCCAACATCGTTGCGGCCCAAGTCGAGGAGCATCAGATGCTCGGCGCGTTCTTTAGGATCGGCAAGCAAAGACGCCTTGTTTTCTGCATCCTCAATGCTGCTCTTGCCCCGTGGTCGTGTTCCGGCGATTGGGCGGATGGTAACCTCGCCGCCGCGCGCGCGGACCAATATTTCGGGGCTTGAACCGATTAGAGCAAAGCCCGGCAAGTCGATGAAATACAGGAACGGCGACGGGTTTATGCGACGCAATGCGCGATAGAGATGGACAGGCGGTAAATCGAACGGCGCGGTGAAGCGTTGCGCCAACACGACCTGAAAAATGTCGCCAGCCTCAATGTAATCCTTGGCTGACGCCACCATGTCTGCATAGCGACCAGCGGGCAGGACTGGCTGCAGCTTAAGGTCAGCCCCCTCTGTCATTGATACCAAATGTGTTGCAGCGGCTTGCCCGGCGTCCAGCAATCGTTCGGCTTCGTCCAATCGCTCGTGTGCGAGAGCTACAGCTTGAGTGTCCTCCATACCCGTCCAAACAGGCGATACGAGGAACATTTCGTCCTTCAGCCGGTCAAACAACAATATGACGGTTGGCCGTACAAACAACATGTCTGGCAGTTCCAACGCCGACTGCGGCGCGCGCGGAAGCTTTTCGACCAGGCCGATCGTTTCATACCCAAAATAGCCGACCAAGCAGGCAAGGGCAGGCGGAAGCTCTTCGGGGACATCCATGCGACATTCCGCAGCCAGGGCACGCAACGCGTCCAGCGATGGCAGCGGGCTGGGGACAAACGCCTCCCGATCCATCATCCATTGGGTGTTAATTTCGGCCTTGTCACCTGCTGCACGGAACACAAGGTCAGGTGCAATACCGATTAGGCTATGGCGGCCGCGGGTTTCACCACCTTCGACCGACTCCAATATGAAATCACCGCGCTCTGCCTCAAACAGCTTTAGCGCAGCCGACACCGGCGTTTCGGTATCGGCAATGCGCTTGCGCCAGATGAGTTGCGGCTTAGTTGCCGTCACGATTGGTCAGGCGCGTGCGGAGTTCATCAATCCCGTCCTTGTTTTTCTCTACGCCCACATATTTGGCAGCTGAAACGACCATTTGCGCTGCATATTCTTGTTGCAATATGCTCGACAGCTCTTGCTTACGTGCTTGCAGCATTTCTTTCTGGCCACTTGCGTCACCTTTTACAACATCGGTTAAATGCACCACGAACCAGCCACGGTCGCCGCCAGCCTGGATGATTTTTGCTGTATCTTTTTTCATCGCGAACATCAGCGACAATGGTGGGGGTACTTGCTGGCCCTCGCGCGAAATGTCTGCGCGTGTGCCGCTCAGCCGTTCGATCTGCGCACCCCGAATATTCTGGGCGGCAAGTGCAGCTTCAAGCGATTGGCCGCCATCGACAGCCTTTCGCAGCGCATCTGCAGCTACGCGCGCGGCTTTGGAACCTTCCGATATTGCCCATTGTTGCTGCACCAACGCGCGTACGCCATTTAACGGCGGCGGCGCAGCCTCTTCGAAATCAGCCACCGCAATCATTGCAAATTTTTCGCCCGGGACCAACTCGACCAACTGCGCTTCGCCGCCCGTTTCCATTTCGAATGCCGCGGGCAATATGACCTGCATTTCGGGGATCGGCCGATAAGCCGGATTGCTGATGTCCTGGCCAGTCGCAAGCAATTTGGGCGACGTGCTAACCGTCAGGCCGTTCTGTTTTGCCACGTCGGTAATCGTGGCACCATCGGCAAAGGCGTCTTCGATTTCCGCAGTCATTTCAGTCAACATTTCGTCGCTGCGTGTTTTCAGCAGTTCTTGTTCAATATCAGCGCGCGCTGAAGCCAGCGTTTTTGCTGCCACATTATTGATGCCATCGACGCGGACAACGGCCCAGCCAAGCTTGCTGCGCGCGGGGCGGGCAATGGCGCCCTGGGCCGTCGCAAACACGGCGTCGGCAACGGCTTGCGATGCTGTGTTTGTCAAAGTCGCTTTGGTGACATTAGCTGTGGATGTCACCGCCAAGCCGAGTTCGCTGGCGACAGCAGCAAGCGCTTTTCCAGCGGCGACCTGGCTGACAACGGATTTTGCCGCAGCTTCGGTTGGAACAATGACCTGGCTAATATTGCGGGTTTGCGATGCTGCAAATTTGGCAGCGTTGCTGTTATAAAATTCTGCGATGTCGGCATCGGTCGGTTTAGCGCGTTGGGCGATGATATCTTTGCCAAAGATAGCGTAGCTAATCGAACGCTTTTCCGGAATCGTGAATTTCGCTGCATTGTCGCTATAAAATTTGGCGAGCACTGCTTCGCTCGGCGGTTTTGGTGGCAGGAACGCTGTGGCTGGCACAGCGGCAATCTGGCCTGACCGTTGTTCAAGCAACAAGGACGCATAAGGCAGGACAAGCCCGTCCGGCGCCGTTGGTCCATAGGTCGCGGCAGGCAGGATCTGCTGTGCGAACAAATTCTGGGTAATATCGTCGCGAATGGCCTTTTCGCTTACGCCTATTTGTTGGGCGAAAGAACGAAAGGCATCGGCACTAAACTTACCGTCAAGTCCCATCGCGCCGGGAAGTTTGCGGATTTCAGAATCCACCAGACGTTTGCTGACCGCGATACCATATTCTTCGCCAAATACCGTAATGGCGTAGCGGTTAATCAGTTGTTCCAGCGTGGAATCCAATCCACCGCCATCAACAAAACCAACCATATCAAGCGTCGGATTGTCCTGCCGCTCGGCGCGAAGCCGGTTTTCGAGAGAATCATTCAATTCACCCAAGGTGATGTTTCGGTCACCAACACGGGCGACATTTCCACCGCTCAAGCCGCCGAAATTGCCTGAACCGCTCACATCACCAAGCGCGAACGCGATAGCAATCGTTCCGATGAACAATAATGCGAAAATCGCTCCGAATTTTGAATTAATGAGCGAACGAATAAAGCTAATCATGAACGGCTATTTCCTGAATATACGGCACAACACGGCCTTCGCGAGCCGCTTTAGGCGGCTAGGCGTTGGCAATCAAGGGATAGACTTGCTCAACCGTCTGAAAGCATGAATAGCACTTTCCAGATTCGCCAATAAAAAGTTGCAGAGGTATGAGATGCGCAAGTTGATCGTCGGAAACTGGAAAATGAACGGTACATCGCGTGATCTGGACGAGATCCGGGCGATTTCGACGGTCGCGCAAATGTGTGCGTCGGTAGATTCCGCGCTCTGTATTCCGGCTACACTTATCGAACGCGCGGTCGCTGCCGTTGGTGAATTTCCGGTCGGCGGTCAGGATTGCCACATGCAGAATGCCGGTGCGCATACAGGCTGCGTGTCTGCCGATATGCTATCAGATGCCGGTGCGGCCCTGACAATCATCGGTCATAGCGAACGCCGGGCTGCGCAGCATGAAAATGACGCCGACATCCGCGCAAAGGCCGAGGCCGCTCATGCCGCTGGCTTGTCCGTGATTTTATGTGTCGGTGAAACGCTTGAAGAGCGTGAGGCCGGGAAAGCCATGGATGTGGTACTGGGACAGCTCCTACAATCTGTGCCGGATAATGCCGCTGGCCAATATTTGAGCGTCGCATATGAGCCTGTGTGGGCCATTGGAACCGGCCGTGTGGCCGAGCCAGCGGATGTAAAGGAAATGCACGGCGCCATTCGCGCGGCCCTTACCGCGCGCTTTGGCGACGAGGGGCCGATGATCCGTATATTATATGGCGGATCCATGAATGGGGATAATGCCGCGCAGCTTTTGGCGGTGCCAAATGTCGACGGCGGGCTGATTGGCGGCGCCAGTCTGACGGCTGCCAAATTTGCACCGATATTGGCCGCTGCCCAAGCTGCCAGCAAATAGCATTGAAGAATGGACGTTCGCTCGCTATGTGGACCGAACAACCGGTAGCGCGCTGCCTTTCATATTCGGAATTTTTAAATGGGTCTCTTTCACTTCCTCATCGTCGTTCAGGCTATTGTTGCTGCCTCATTGGTTGGCGTTGTATTGATGCAGCGCTCCGAAGGCGGTGGCTTGGGGATGGGGGGAAGCCCGTCCGGACTCATGTCAGCGCGCGGTGCGGCTGACTTTTTGACGCGCACCACGACGATTTTGGCGACGCTGTTTATTTTGCTTTCAATCTCTCTGGCATTTGTGGCCGCGAAAAAGGGCAATACGGGCGAAATCGACAACAGCTTGCAACGTACCGAAGTACCAGCCGCGCCGATATCGCCAGTAACAACAGCCCCAGCGGCGGCTACACCAGCCGTACCGGCGCCTGCACCAGCCACAGAAGTTCCGCTGGACAAATAATCTAAGCTGGCGAAAAAACCGGTTTACACAATTTATTTTTCATCTGGCAGATTCGTCCGCTTGTGTTTTGATGAAAAGGTAGCTTAGGCCTTTTCTCCCATGACACGGTTCATTTTCATCACCGGTGGCGTGGTCTCCTCGCTTGGCAAAGGTCTTATGGCAGCATCGCTTGCTGCCCTTTTGCAAGCGCGTGGATACCGCGTCCGCATCCGGAAGTTCGACCCCTATCTCAATGTCGATCCTGGCACGATGTCGCCGTATCAGCATGGCGAGGTGTATGTAACCGACGACGGGGCGGAAACTGACCTCGACCTTGGCCATTATGAACGCTTCACCGGCGTATCGGCGCGGCAATCGGACAATATTACCTCTGGCCGGATTTATCAGACGATCATCCAAAAGGAACGCCGCGGTGATTATCTCGGCGCGACCGTGCAGGTTATCCCGCACGTCACCGACGCTATTAAGGAGTTCGCGAAAGCAGAGACGCAGGACATGGATTTTGTCCTGTGCGAAATCGGCGGCACTGTGGGCGACATTGAATCGCTGCCGTTTATTGAGGCTATTCGCCAATTGCGGAACGAGCTTGGTCGCGAACGGACCTTGTCGGTGCATGTGACTTTGGTCCCATATATTGCCGCCGCTGGCGAGTTGAAGACTAAGCCGACGCAGCACAGCGTGCGCGAACTCACTTCGCTCGGTATTCAGCCTGACGTGCTGCTGTGCCGTTGCGAACACCCGCTGCCTGAAACGGAACGCGCAAAAATCGCTGCGTTCTGTAACGTTCGCAAAGAGGCGGTCATTCCCGCGCTCGACGCGAAAAGCATCTACGCCGTGCCACTGCAATATCATGCCGAAGGGCTTGATAATGAAGTGCTGCGTGCGTTTGGCCTTGAATCTGACGGTGAGCCTGATCTTGGTCGCTGGGACGATATCATAGATCGTCAGTCCAACCCCGAAGGCGAAGTAACCATCGGCGTTGTCGGCAAATATGTCGGCCTTGCCGATGCGTATAAGTCGCTCAACGAGGCGCTGACGCATGGCGGTCTTTCGAACCGCGTGAAGGTCAACATCAAATGGCTTGATGCCGAATTGTTCGAGCAATCCGAAGAGGACATCGCGACCGCGCTTGAGCCGATGAACGCGATTTTAGTCCCCGGCGGATTCGGTGAGCGAGGTTCCGAAGGCAAGATTGCTGCGGTGAAATTCGCGCGCGAGCGTCAGGTGCCGTTCTTTGGCATATGCTTGGGCATGCAAATGGCCTGTATAGAAGGCGCGCGAAATACAGCTGGTATTTCCGCTGCCTCAAGCACAGAATTTGGCGCGACGACGGAACCGGTTGTCGGCATCATCACCGAGTGGATGAGCCAAGAAGGCATTCAGAAACGCGAAACCGGCGGCGATATGGGCGGGACCATGCGTCTTGGTGCTTATGACGCCGTGCTAGATGGTAACAGCCATGTCGCCTCCATCTACGGCAGCACAGAGATATCGGAACGGCATCGGCATCGTTATGAGGTCAACGTCCATTACAAAGACGCGCTCGAGCAGGGCGGGCTCGTATTCAGCGGCATGTCACCCGACGGTGAGTTGCCGGAAATTGTTGAGCGCCCGGACCATCCATGGTTTATCGGCGTGCAATTCCATCCCGAACTGAAATCACGGCCTTTTGCGCCGCATCCCTTGTTTGCAAGTTTTGTGAAAGCTGCCGTGAAGCAAAGTCGCCTCGTATAATATCAGGCATTAACTAATGAGGCGGACGATTTTACCGCCCGCCCCAGATTTAGCGCTTAAGCAGCTTGCGGCCCTTTTTTCTTGGGCGCGGCTTCATGTTCGATCGCCGTTGGTGCAGTTTTTGCGCCAATCTCGATTTTGCGCGGCTTCAATGCCTCTGGCACTTCGCGCACAAGTGTGATGATGAGAAGACCATCGGCCATATCTGCATCGGTCACATGAATGTGATCGGCAAGCTGGAACCGGCGTTCGAAGTTCCGGTTTGCGATGCCCATATGCAGGAAGTCGCGGTTATCGTTGCTTTCCGCTTGCTTGCTGCCGGTTACGACAAGCAAGTTTTGCTGCGCGACGATATCGATCTCATCCATCTTGAAACCGGCGACGGCTACGGTGACTTTATAGTCATTTTCACCAGTGCGCTCGATATTGAACGGTGGATAATTCTCATTTTGCGCAGAACGGCCTGTTGTCTCGAGCAGCTCAAAAAGGCGGTCAAAGCCAACAGTGTTGCGGCGATATGGTGTAAAATCAAAACGGTTCATTTCAAATTCTCCTTCAAGCAATTTGGTTCGTTGCCAACCCCGCAAATGCAGCGGCCAGCATGTGTCGTTTTGGAGCCTTTCGGCCTCCGAGAAGAGAGATGGGATGTGCCTAAAAAATTGCAAGAGCAAAAAATGACGACTGCAACGATGGGCAATAACAGAAACAAGGCCGCCCGGATATTCCGAACGGCCTCGCTCTGCAGCTTTGCTAGCGCGTAGTTTCAGTCCTCTACCGGTCCCCACCGGCGGGTCTGATTTTCCCCCTGAACCATCGGCCGCGTGGGCTCTGACGAATTCCATGTCTTCATCTTCCTTTGCAGTGGGGTTTGCAAATGGAACCAGACTCTGCCCAACGCTTTTTCAAATGCTGTTGCGCCGCTGCAACAATACTTGCCAGCCTCCAAGGTGGAACCTAAGAACAGCTTATGCCGAAATTACAGAAAAGTGCCCGCACATGATATTGTCGCGATATGAACGCATGGTCGCTCGCCGATACTTGTTGCCGGGCAAAGGTGAGGGGTTCATTTTCCTGGTGGCCAGCATCAGCTTAGTCGCAGTCGC
>JAZKGS010000116.1:9040-22804 GCA_040385805.1 Pseudomonadota bacterium
GCAAAGGTGAGGGGTTCATTTTCCTGGTGGCCAGCATCAGCTTAGTCGCAGTCGCACTTGGCGTTGCGGCTCTTATCATTGTGATGAGCGTGATGAACGGCTTTCGCGCAGAATTGTTTGACAAGATCGTTGGCCTGAATGGTCATGCGGTGGTTCAGGGTTATGGCGGTCGTCTGCAAGACTGGCGGCAGATCCTTACAGATGTGAAGCAGACTGAAGGTGTCACCGATGCGACCGCGCTGATTGAGCAGCCTCTGCTAACCACTTTTAATGGTAGGGTCGAAGCCATTTTGGCGCGCGGTATGTCCGTCAATGACATCCTCAAAAACGAGACATTGAAGGGCAAGACCGTCGCTGGCGATCTTCGCAGGCTGAGTCCAAATGAGGATAAAGTCGCGATCGGGTCGCGGCTTGCCCAAAATCTGGGTGTTCAGGTTGGGCAGAGCGTGACAATCATCAATCCCGCTGGTCGCACCACGCCATTTGGTACCGTTCCGCGCGAAATATCTTACGAGGTCGCAGCGATCTTCGAAGTTGGTGTTTATGATTATGACAAGGCGTTCGTCATCATGCCCATCGAGCGCGCACAAGTGCTCATGCTGATGGGTGATGAAATCGGAATGATCGAAATCAAGACCGAGAACCCCGACAAGGTGAACGAAATCCTCGCGCCGTTGCTGCCAAAGCTCGAAAATAAGGGCCAGATTGTGGACTGGAAAAGTATGAACGCGTCGCTGTTTGAGGCGTTGGCCGTGGAACGGGTTGCCATGTTTGTGGTCTTGTCGATCATCGTATTGGTGGCGGTGTTCAACATCTTGTCGTCGCTCATCATGTTGGTGCGCGCCAAAACGCGCGACATCGCGATTTTAAGAACGATGGGTGCATCGCGCAAATCCCTGTTGAAGATATTCATGACCGTCGGTTTGCTGATTGGTTCGTCCGGCATTGTTCTGGGCATGATATTGGGCGCGATCTTCCTGTATTTCCGGCAGTCGGTCGTGAACTTCATTCAGTTCGTAACGGGCCAAAATCTGTGGGACCCGTCGATCCGGTTCCTCACTGAGCTGCCTTCGCGCACCGATCCGTTCGAAGTGCTCGCCATATGCGGCCTCGCTTTGCTGTTCAGCTTCCTTGCAACCTTGTACCCGGCGCTAAAGGCCGCAAGTACGGACCCAGTTCAGGTGCTGCGTTATGAATAATATCCTAGAACTCGTCGATGTCCGCCGCAAATTTGTGCAGGGCGATGTGACGATACAAGTCCTGCGCGGTGTTGATCTTGAAATCGGCAAGGGAGAGCTGGTCGCATTGCTTGGGCCATCGGGGTCTGGCAAATCGACCATGCTGCAGGCGATCGGACTTTTGGAAGGCGGCTTTTCAGGCTCCATCAAATTGGATGGTGAAGAGGTCAGCGAAGCAAGTGTGGATCGGCAGACGGAGATCCGCCGTCAGAAACTTGGTTTCGTTTACCAATTCCACCATTTGCTGCCCGACTTCGATGCGCTGGAAAATGTTATCTTGCCGCAATTGATATCTGATGCAGCGCCAGACGTCGCGCTTGATCGGGCAACCTATTTGTTGACGCAACTGGGCCTATCCGAACGCCTTCACCATCGGCCGTCCAAGTTGTCCGGTGGCGAACAACAGCGCGTGGCCGTTGCGCGGGCACTGGCGAACCGGCCAAAGCTGGTGCTGGCGGATGAACCGACGGGCAATCTCGATGAACATACGGCCGATATCGTGTTGGGCGAATTCATGGCACTGGTGCGCGAAGAGGGTTCTTCTGCTATCGTGGCCACACATAATGAACGGTTAGCAGCCAAGATGGACCGCATCGTGCGTCTGCATGATGGCAGATTGGGCTAAATAAAGGGGTAGACGATGTCCGTATATGATTTCACCGTGAAAATGCCCGGCGGCGGAGCCGAAGCCATGGAAGCACATAAAGGCAAGGTGCTGCTCGTTGTGAACACAGCCTCCAAATGCGGCTTCACACCCCAGTATAAAGGCCTTGAGGCGCTGTACCGCCAATACAAAGACCAAGGTCTCGAAATTCTGGCATTCCCGTGCAACCAGTTTGGCGCGCAGGAGCCCGGCGACGAGCAGGAAATACAGAATTTCTGTTCGTTGACCTATGACGTCTCGTTTCCACTTGCTGCCAAAATCGATGTCAATGGTTCGGACGAAGACCCGCTCTGGCATTATCTGAAGCAGCAGCAAGCGGGCCTTATGGGATCACGCGGTATCAAGTGGAACTTCACCAAATTCCTCGTCGACCGCAAGGGCAATGTTGTCGCTCGCCATGGCCCTCAGGTCAAGCCGGAGGCTCTAGCGAAAGACATCGAGAAACTGCTGGCGCAAGCCGCCTGATTGTCCACAGTTTAGCCTAAATCCGGGTTGGTCGAATCGGGCGCGTCATCTAACGTAGCGCGCATGGCCTACGTACCCTTCGTCCCTCTGCGCGTGTATTCAGCATACACCATCTTGGAAGGTGCGATTGAGCCCAAGGCCATTGGTGAGACTGCGAAGAAACTTGGCTTTCCCGCTATCTCCATTTGCGACCGTAATGGTCTATATGGCGTCATGCCATTTCAGGACGGCGCAAAGTCTTATGGCGTGCAGCCAATCATCGGCGCGCTGCTTGGGATAAAGCGGCCAGCCAGCGACGGAAAATTCGTACGCGATTGGTTGCCGCTATTTGCGCAGGACGACAGCGGTTACAATAATCTGTGTCGTTTGGTGTCGATGGCGCATCTCGACCGCCCAGAAGATCTCGACGCGCATGTCACGCTGGAGCAACTGACAGCGCACAAGGACGGCCTGATTGCGCTCACAGGGGGCGCGGAAGGCGCGTTGGCCCGGTTATTGAGTGAAAGGCAGAATGACGCTGCATCCAGCTACCTGACGCAGCTTCAGGCGCTGTTTCCCGACCGTTTGTATATTGAACTCAGCAGGCGCAACGACGCGATTGAAGAAGCCGCCGAAGACGCACTCATCGACTTGGCTTATGCCCGCGACATACCGCTGGTGGCGACCAATCCCGCCTTTTTCGCCGAACCCGATTTCTTCGACGCGCATGACGCCATGCTGTGCATTTCGGACGGCGCGTATATCGAAAGCGAAGACCGGCGCAGAAGCAGCCGCGATACGTGGATCAAAACGGGCAAGCAAATGCGTGAATTGTTCGCGGATGTTCCCGAAGCGCTGGCCAATACCCTTGTGATCGCGCAACGCTGCGCCGCGCTCGCGCCATATCGAAGCCCCATCCTTCCAAGCCTTGCTGGGGACCGCACCGCCGAAGACGCGCAATTGCGTGAGGACGGACGGCTTGGCCTCGAAAGAAGGCTTGAGATCGCGGGCATCACTGACCAAGCGGAGCGGCAGGTCTATTTTGACCGGCTGAAGTTCGAAGCCGACGTGATTTGCGCGATGGGCTTTCCAGGCTACTTCCTGATCGTTGCGGACTTCATCAAATGGGCAAAGGAGCAGGATATTGCAGTTGGTCCGGGGCGTGGTTCGGGTGCGGGTTCGCTTGTCGCTTGGGCTCTTACGATTACCGACCTTGACCCAATCAAGCTTGGCCTGCTGTTCGAACGTTTCCTCAACCCTGACCGTGTGTCGATGCCCGACTTCGATATCGACTTCTGCGAAACGCGGCGCGGCGAGGTCATTCGTTATGTGCAGAAAAAATATGGCTCGCGTCAGGTTGCGCAGATCATCACCTTTGGAAAGCTGAAGGCGCGGGCGGTTTTGCGCGATACGGGGCGCGTTCTGCAAATGAGTTATGGCCAGGTTGACCGTCTATGCAAACAGGTTCCAAACTTGCCCGCTGACCCTTGGGATTTGAAACGTGCATTGTCCGGCGTGGCCGAATTGCGCGAGGAATATCGGCGCGATGCGCAGGTTAAACGCCTTTTTGACCTTGCGATGAAGCTGGAGGGCCTACCGCGCCACAGTTCAACCCACGCTGCCGGCGTTGTCATCGGCGACCGCGAGCTGTCGGAATTGGCACCGCTTTATCGCGATCCGCGTTCGGACATGCCGGTCACACAATTCGACATGAAATATGTCGAAAGCGCTGGCCTTGTTAAGTTCGACTTTTTGGGATTAAAAACCCTGTCTGTGCTGCAAAAGGGCAGCCAGATGCTGGCCAAGCGCGGCGTTGAGATCAATCTCGATCTGCTGCCACATGATGACCCGGCGGTGTATGAACTGCTACAACGCGGCGACACCGTTGGCGTGTTTCAGCTGGAATCCGAAGGCATGCGGCGCACACTTGCGGCGGTGAAGCCGACCAATTTTGGTGACATTATCGCGCTCGTGTCGCTCTATCGTCCGGGCCCGATGGACAATATTCCGATGTTCGGTCGCCGTAAAAATGGCGAGGAGAGCATTGAATACCCACACCCCTTGCTGGAACCGGTTCTGAACGAAACCTATGGGATTTTCGTGTACCAGGAACAGGTTATGCAGGCCGCGCAGATACTGGCGGGCTACAGCCTTGGCGAGGCAGATTTGCTTCGCCGCGCAATGGGTAAAAAGATTCAGGCCGAAATGGATGCCCAGCGTGAACGCTTTGTCACTGGCTGCGCCGCCCACGCTATTGCGCCGAATCGCGCGAATGAACTGTTCGATTTGATCGACAAATTTGCAGGCTATGGTTTCAACAAAAGCCACGCTGCCGCTTATGCGGTGCTTGCCTATCAAACTGCCTGGATGAAAACACATCACCCCGAAGAATTTTACGCTGCGTCGATGTGCTTTGATATGCACCAGACTGATAAACTCGCCATTTTTATGGACGATATGCGCAGGCTAGATATCACGTGCTTGGCGCCGGACATCAACCGTAGCGAAGCCGAATTTACCGTCGAGACCAATTCGCATGGCGAGCATGCCGTGCGATACGCTTTGGGCGGCATCAAGAACGTTGGCGAAAGGGCGATGGAGATATTGGTCGCTGAGCGAGTTTCGGCGGGATTGTTTAAAAGCCTTGATGACTTTGCCAATCGCGTTGACCCAAGCCAGATCAACCGCCGGAGTCTTGAAAACCTCGCCGCTGCAGGGGCTTTTGATGCGCTGGAGCCCAACCGCGCCGCTGCGCATGGAGCGGCAGAAACGCTGTTGGCCGCAGCGCAATCGGCTCGCGATTCGCGTGAAAGCGGGCAGGGCGGCCTCTTTGGTGAAGGGGGGTCTGACATGGCGGCGCTGCGGATCGACAACAGCCTCCATTGGGCACCCGGCGAGCAGATGAACCAAGAGAAGGACGCGTTCGGTTTCTATTTTTCTGCGCATCCCTGTTCGCAATATGACGCGCTCGCTAGCAGCCATGGCGCAAAGCCCTATGCGGTGTGGCTCGATAGCGGACCAATCCCCGAAGGTGTCCGGCGCGCGGCGACCATGTCTGCATTGATCGAAGGCGTCCGCTGGCGCGAATCGCGCAAGGGAAAGCGCTTCATGATTGCCGATTTTTCGGACAGTAGCGGGCAGTTTTCGGTGCGTTGTTTTGACGAGGTTGTCGGCACACAACTCGCCGAATGGGCCAAGGACGCCGAATGTCTGTTGCTCCATTGCGAAATGGATATGCGGCCCGGCGATGAAACGCCTAGCTTCACGGTAAAGAGCGCGAAGGCCCTTAGCAGTCTCACCAGCGTTTCGCGGCTGAAAATGCAATTAGATGTGACGCACGAAGCAGCGATGTCGCAGCTCGCACAAATGGTCGCACCTTTGGGCGGCGGGCGAAGCGAGTTGGTCATCAAAACCCGCGCTGTCGATGGCCGCTGGGTGCATATAGTGTTGGGTCGCCGCTACCAGATTGATGCGTCTTTGCTGGAGCAAGTGCGATCAATCGACGGGATTGAAAATGTAGAGCTTGCGCCATTGGGCCCAGTTTTGGCATTGGTGCACTGAACCGCGAACAAGTGCGGACAGAATTTGCGTCTGCAGTATCCTGCAACGTCGTACGAGGGAGAGATTTTGATGCACGGCACCATGCAAGACTGGGACCTTCGGGTTCCGCATTTGATTGACTACGCTGCCCGCGAACATGGCACGCGCGAGATTGTTACCCGTTGGACCGATGGCACCATTGAACGGACCAACTGGGCGGGTGTAGCGGCTGAAGCGCGCAAATTGTCACAAGCCTTTGCGGGGCTTGGCCTGAAAAAGGGCGACCGGGTTGCAACCTTCGCGATGAACCATCACCGGCATTTGGCAGCCTGGTATGGCGCGATTGGCTTTGGCGGTGTCATTCACACGGTCAATGTGCGGCTGTTCGACGAAGACCTGATCTACATCATGAACCACGCCGAGGATAAGGTCTTGATGTATGACGCGATGTTCCAGCCAATTATCGACCGGCTGAAACCGCATTTGAAGACCGTTGAGCACTATGTCGTGTTTGACCGCGACGACAGCTACGGCGCGTTCATTGCGGCACAAGATGGCAATTATGAATGGGCAACGGGCGATGAGCGCGATGCGTGTATGCTCTGCTACACCAGCGGAACGACGGGTAATCCGAAAGGTGTATTGTATCAACACCGTTCGACGATGCTGCACGCGATGGCAGAAATCGCGCCGGCCATTTTCGACCTCAGCCCGCAATCTGCGTTGCTGCCTATCGTGCCGATGTTCCATGCCGCAAGCTGGGGGTTACCATTCGCTGGTGCGGCCGCTGGCGTTAAGTTTGTCTTCTCGACCACTAATGATGCAGCGACTTTGCATAGCCTGATGTTGCAAGAAGGTATTACCCACAGCGCTGGCGTGCCAACGGTTTGGCTGGCAATGTTCGCGCATTTGGATTTAGAGGCTGCGGCGGGGCGTGATGCGACGCTTGGCAAGTTGCGGCTAGTCACCATTGGCGGGTCGGCCGCGCCGCGGGCGATGATTGAGCGCCTAATGAAGTCGGGCGTGCGCGTATCCCATGCTTGGGGCATGACCGAAACATCACCCATCGGCACCATGGGAGCGCCAACGCCCAATTGGGATGAATTGACCCTCGATCAGCAAATCGACGTAGTTTGCAAACAGGGCCGTACGCCATTTGGTGTCGAGTTGCGTGTCATCGACAAGGACGGCAATGTCGCCCCGCGCGATGGCGTTACGTCTGGCGCGCTCCAAATCCGCGGACCTTGGGTTATTAAGCGCTATTTCAAGGCGGAGGCTGACGCGGTTGACGCCGATCAGTGGTTTGACACAGGCGATGTCTCGGTTCTCCACCCTGACGGCACGATGCAGATCACGGACCGCGTGAAAGATGTTATCAAGTCGGGTGGCGAATGGATTAGTTCAGTCGAGCTTGAGAATATCGCCGTCGGTTGCCCCGGCATTGCGGAGGCAGGCGCTATTGGGATCGCACACCCCAAATGGGATGAACGGCCCGTTTTGGTTGCGGTGAAGAAACCTGGCGCGGACGTCGACGAAGCGACGGTGAAGGCATATCTGGCGGAGCGCATCGTCAAATGGTGGATGCCAGACCGCGTGTTGTTCGTGGACGAACTTCCGCACACGGGCACAGGCAAAATCCAGAAAGTGGCGCTCCGTGCGCAGTTTAAGGATTTTGTGCTGGAGGATTAAAACAGGCTGAGCTGGCCATCCAGGTTAGGCGGCACGAACAGATCGCTTCGAACGTTCCATTTCGAACTGTCCAGACCGTGCCGCTTTTTCGCAATGTTCATCCTTGTCCGAATGAGGTCGGCCCATGGGCCTTGCCCCTTCATACGTGAGAAAAATTCGGCGTCATAGTCCTTACCCCCGCGCATGTCGCGGATCAGGTTCATCACCTTTGCCGCGCGGTCCGCATAATGCACATCGAGCCAGTTGCGGAACAATGGCGCGACCTCATGCGGTAAGCGGATGGGTATCCAGCTAATGCTTGACGCGCCATATTCTGCAGCGGCAGCAGCAATTGCCTCAATCTCGTGGTCAGTTACCGCGGGAATTATCGGCGCAATATTGACATGGACATAAATCCCCGCGTCCGCGAGCTTCCGCACAGCAGCAAGCCGCGTCATAGGCGATGAGGCGCGTGGTTCCAACATCCGTGCCAATTTTGCATCCAGGGAGGTCACCGAGATCGCCACACCTGTTAGCTGCTTGGCCGCGAGTTGAGACAATAAGTCGATGTCCTCGATGACCCGTGCTGATTTGGTTGTGACCACTATCGGGTGCGACGTTTCGACCATGAGCATTAAGATGGACCGCGTAATGCGATAGGTGCGCTCGATGGGCTGATAGGGATCGGTGTTTGTACCTATCGCTATCGTGGCTGGCTTATATCCGGGCTTGGCGAGCGTTTTGCGCAATATGTCAGCAGCGTTCGGCTTGGCAAATAACCGGCTTTCGAAATCAAGGCCGGGCGACAGGTCATGATAAGCATGTGTGGGCCGCGCGAAGCAATAGACGCAGCCATGTTCGCAGCCGCGATAGGCGTTGACTGAACGGTCGAACGGTAGGTCTGGTGAAGTGTTGAACGAAAGGATGGACTTAGCGAATTCTTCCGTCACCGTTGTTTTGATTGGCGGCCGCCCGCCGTCCAATTCTTCGCGCGCATCAAGCCAGTCACCGTCAGATACGCGTTCCTTGAGATTGAAACGCGTCGGCACGACGTTATCCGGCGCACCCCGGCCTTTCGCTACATCGGGATGAAATGAATTTTGCATCCAATGATCATAACATATGACCTGGAACAAATAAAGAACAAACTACACTTCGCGCAGTCGCGGCATCAGTTCTACAAAATTGCAGGGACGGTGGCGGCTATCGAGTTGATGCACCAAAATCTGGTCCCAGCCGTCTTTTACTGCGCCGTTCGATCCGGGAAGCGCAAAAATATACGTCCCACGGGCAAGCACCGCGCAAGCTCTCGATTGGATCGTAGATGTTCCAATAGTTGCGTAGCTCAACCAGCGGAAAAGTTCGCCAAAGCCGGGAATGTCTTTGGTCTTTACGCGGTCAAGCGCCTCTGGCGTCACGTCGCGTCCCGTCAGCCCGGTGCCGCCGGTCGAGATCACAACGTCAATTTGATCATCATCAATCCAGTTGTGCAGTCGCGCAGTGATCAGCGCTGTGTCATCGCGCAATATCGCACGTTCCGCAATTTTGTGGCCGGCTGCAGCTATACGTTCGGCCAGAATATTGCCGCTACTGTCGTCTTCGATCCCTCGCGTGTCGGAGACCGTCAGAAGCGCGATATTGATCGGCTTAAATGCTCTATTTTCATCGAGCGGCAATGTAACCTCCTGAAACCCGGCGCGCGGTGACGGTTCCGTTGGAGTCCGGAAATTTCGGCCACATATATTGGGCCAGACCCTTCAAGCTTCCCGACGCTTTGTTCTCGCGCATTTCGTATATCCAGTAATTGCGCAAGATGATCGCAACATAACCGCGCGTTTCCCAATAGGGGATGGATTCGATAAACAGCAACGGATCGCCATTGTCGCGCACTTCGCTGTTCCAGCGTGTCACTGGTGTTGGTCCAGCATTATATGCCGCGATCACCTTGGGCAGCAATCCGCCCGTTGCGGGCAGATCGCGCAGCTTTTCCAAATACGACTGACCATATTCCAAATTGTTGGCCGGACGATCGAGCTCGTCTGCCGTGAAGAACGCACCACGAGCCCGCGCCAAATCCTGCGCAGTTCCGGGGCGCACTTGCATCAGGCCACGCGCACCAGCCGGGCTGATAACATCAGTGCGGAAGTTGGATTCCTGCAGCGCGTGGGCGTAAACCAGCGACGGCGTCACGCGCCAACCACCCGTTGGTTCCCAATTGGGCATCGGGTAACGCGCCATGGCATTGCTCTGGTCACGCGACGGGCCATAATGCCCCAGCCAGAATTGTGTCGATGCGAGGTTCAACGACCCAGCCAATTGCGCCAGATTGGCATGCTGACGTGCATCGCCAATTCTTGCCTGATGACGCAGCGCCTCATCCGCCAGCTTATTCTGACCGATTTCTGCTAAGGATACCGCTAAAACCGCATTCTGCTGATCCTTTAAGCTTGTCCAGTCAAGCTTGGCGACTTTCGCTGCTTTGCGTGCAATGGGCTCCATACCAAGCGTTTCGCTCGCCAGCAGGCCGTAAAAAGTCTCTGGCAGTTGGGCTGCCTTTTGCATCTTGGATTGAATATGCTGCGGTTGCTTGGCGGCCATCGCAGCGCGTGCACCCCAGAACAGCCCAGCAGCTTTCAAATCATCATTGGACGCCAAGCGGGCGACGGTATCAAACGCATCATAAGCAGCCGAATATTCACCAAGACGCCATGAGGCGAGGCCATGCACCCATGCAGCCTGGGTGCCCCAATCGCCGCCTGCGATCTGAGCAACGGTCGCAACACGCTTGGCAGAAGCGTCGTCATTTTCGATATAATAAGACCAAGCGACGCGGTAACGCAGTTCAGTTAGCGCTTCAGGGGAAAGCTCGGCCGCCTTGCTTTCCAAATGCTGTTCCGCCGCGAAGGACTGATCATTTTTGATGAAGACCTGCAGCTCGGCGCGGATGCTATCGCTGGCTTTGCTTGCGGGCAAATCCCGTTTGGGTGCGCCCCCTAACCAGGAAAAACGGCGGATGCCGGGCCGATCGGGAACAAGTTCCACACCACGCTTTCGCGCCATCGTCGCCAATTGTTCAGCCTGCGGCAAATAGGGGGCGGTTTCCAGCAGCGCTTTGAGTTGGGCGGCCTCCACCTTTGGGCTATTCGGGGCAACATAAAGCTCAGCGCGCGCCATCGCCGACATAGGACCCTGCGGCGCAGCGTCGATCATGCGTGACGCATCGTCCCATTTTTCCGCGCGAATAGCGTCGTAGATTGCTGCAAACACAGCTTTGTCTTTTGCAGCAAGAACCGTCGGGGCTGGCTGAGACGAAATAATAGCTCGGGCGCCGTCGCTCGTGTTCGCCTGCGCGGCTGCAAACGGTGATAAAGCCAGCGCGCAGGCCAACCATTTAATCTTGTGCGTATTGCTGCTCACTGGACCGCCCTTTTCGCAAACATCTGCAAATCCTTCCAAGCCTGCTTTTTTATAGCAGGCCGTGCGATGAGGGTTCGCGGATGAAATGTCGTCAATGTTGTTATGTTGAGGCCATCATGATTAATATTCCGTAACTCTGCACGCGCATTCATGAGTTCTTCGCCTAACAGAGCCTTGCATGCGGACGAACCGAGTATCACTACCGATTTGGGTCTAATCAGCTTTATCTGATACAGCATAAATGCGGCGAGTTCTGGCAAATCCTGCTCTGGCACCTCTGCCGTCGACGGCATGCTCGTCGCCAACCAAGAGCGATAGCAATGCACCGTATCAATACCGATTGCTGCCAACATTCGATGTAATAACGCAGCATTTGCTAACGTCGTCGCTTCGCGCGTCTCCAAAATATCCGGCAAGTCCGAAATAATCATCACTTCGCAAGTTTCAGGGCCAACTGGCGCAAAACGCGCCGGGCCATAATTATTGCCGGGCAGGTTAGAGCCGCTTGTCACCATGTCGCGTAGAGCAGCAATATCGGTTGGCCACGCCATTGCTGGCGCAGCAAGAGGCTCAGCCTGTTTTTTGACGACAGTCGCTATGGCAGCAGCGGTTTGCGACTTTTCGGGCCCATCATCGGCCAACCAGTTCACCGCAGTGTCACCAACGGCCGAATCCAACCCAGCCAGCTCCCACCAGCCAGTTAGCGATTCAACCACGGCAAATGCGGTAGTTTCTCCCCGATCCTCCATAAATCCCTTCAGTCACCAGTTGACGGCGGGGTCAATTGCTTGGCATGGCAATTTCCACGAGCTGTCCGATTTGTGGGATGGCCTGAATTACATGCCGGGTAAAGGATAAAGGCAATGAGTGAACGCGAGTCGATGCCCTATGACGTTGTTATTGTTGGCGCTGGGCCAGCAGGACTTTCGGCCGCAATCCGCATAAAACAGGTATCGCCCGATACGAGCGTCTGCATTCTTGAAAAAGGGTCAGAGGTTGGCGCGCATATTCTGTCGGGTGCAGTCATTGACCCCAAGGCACTTGACGAACTGCTGCCCGATTGGCGCGACATGGGCTGTCCGCTTGCAGATACGCCTGTGAATGACAATCAGCACTGGATCCTCACCAAGACCGGCAAGTTCAACATGCCGCATTTCCTGACACCTGGCTTCATGCACAATAAGGGCACGTATACCGGCTCACTCGGCAATCTGTGCCGCTGGCTTGCGGGACAAGCCGAAAATCTGGGCGTCGAAATTTTTCCGGGCTTCTCTGCTGCAGAAATACTTTACAATGAAGATGGCTCGGTAAAGGGCGTTGCAACCGGCGATATGGGCGTGGCCCGCGATGGTAGCCATAAGCATGATTATATGCCCGGCATGGAATTGCATGCCAAATACACCTTCTTCGCAGAGGGCGTGCGCGGGCACCTGACCAAATTGCTGAAGCCGCAATTTGCGCTCGATAAGGACTGCGAGCCGCAGGTTTATGGGATCGGCATCAAAGAACTGTGGGACATTCCGCCTGAGCAGCATTCTGCTGGCCGCGTCATACACAGCCAGGGCTGGCCATTGACCGATGCCAATGGCGGCGCTTTTTTATACCATCATGCGAACAATCAGGTCGCGTTGGGTTTTGTTGTTTGGCTCAATTATTCAAATCCTTATCTGTCACCCTTCGAAGAGTTTCAGCGTTGGAAAACCCATCCTGAGGTCAAGAAGATACTCAAGGGTGGTCGCCGTGTATCGTACGGCGCGCGCGCGATCAGTGATGGAGGCTGGCAATCGGTTCCCAAACTGGCTTTCCCCGGCGGCGCGCTTATCGGTTGCTCGGCAGGTTTCGTGAACGTGCCGCGTATCAAGGGCACGCATACCGCGATGAAGTCCGGCATGCTGGCCGCTGATGCTGCTGTTGAAGCCTTGGCTGCTGGTCGCGAGCATGACGCGCTGACGTCATATCAGACAGCTTATGAAAATAGCTGGATTTACAAAGAGCTTCGCATGGTACGCAACGTCCTGCCGCTGGTCGAAAAATACGGTAACCTGTTGGGAAGTGCGCTTGCGGGCGTAAATATGTGGCTCGAGAATTTTGGCATTCGCATGCCGTTCACGATGAAACATCATCCGGACCACAAGGCGCTGATGCGCAAGGAAGCTGTGCACCGCATTGAGTATCCTAAGCCCGATGGTGTATTCAGCTTTGACCGTCTTTCCTCGGTTTTCCTGTCCAACACCAATCATGCCGAAGACCAGCCAATCCATCTGCAGGTCAAGGACATGGACTTGCAAAAGACCAGCGAGTTTATGGAGTTTGCAGGCCCATCGACGCGCTATTGCCCGGCAGGGGTGTATGAATGGATTGAGGAGGAGGGCAAAGACCCTCGCTATCAAATTAACGCGCAGAACTGCGTCCATTGCAAGACGTGCGACATCAAGGACCCGAACCAGAATATCAATTGGGTGACGCCCGAAGGCGGCGGTGGGCCTAATTACCCCAATATGTGATTGGGTGGCCCTTCGGTTTTGACGGGGGTTTGAAGTTTAATCGTGGATCATATTGAAGTCGCCTTTGCAAAGATTAACCTTGCCTTGCATGTGCGGCAGCGGCGGGACGATGGCTATCACGACATTGAGACGCTGTTCGCGTTTGCGCAGGATGGCGACATTCTGAGCGCGGAATTGTCCGACGGTTTGAGCCTTGAGATTGACGGCCCATTTGGAAGCGGATTGGTGGCCGACGGGAGCAATCTCGTGCTGCAAACGGCAATGCTGCTGCAGTCGCGTTTTGGGGTGA
>JAZKGS010000116.1:22904-26225 GCA_040385805.1 Pseudomonadota bacterium
TACCACGACCATTTGCAGCAACTGCTTGCCTTGCACCGCCCGGCGCTGATTTTGTCGCTCCACAGCTTCACACCGGCCTTAGGGAGCAAACCAAATGAGGCGCGGCCTTGGGAAGTCGGGGTGCTTTATAATGATCATGAAACGGCCTCAAAACTAGCAATCCCGTTTTTGGAGGACGCCGGATATCTGGTGGGCGACCAGCTACCGTATTCCGGCAAGGTGCTGAACGCGACGATGAACCGCCATGCTGAAGCCAATAATATCCCGTATATCGGCATTGAGATGCGTCAGGATTTGTCTAGCACGGCAGTTGGCCAAGCAAGATATGCGCGTATATTGTCCGATATGTGCCATTTTGTTTCGGAACAACTTGGCTATTCAACATAAAATAGCTTAAAGCGCGGGCCAGAATCGGAGTTCCATATGCCAAACCAGTTCGACAAATCCAAACTGCCAAGCCGCCACGTGTCTGTCGGTCCAGAACGCGCACCGCATCGCAGCTATTATTATGCAATGGGCCTCACCGCCGAAGAAATCGCGCGGCCGTTCGTTGGTGTTGTCTCCGCTGGAAACGACAGCGCACCGTGCAATACAACATTGGATGCGCAAGCCGACATCGCGCGTGTCGGCGTGGAGCAGGGCGGCGGCATGCCGCGCCGGTTTAACACGATCACCGTGACCGACGGCATTGCTATGGGACATCAGGGGATGAAGTCCTCACTCGTGAGCCGCGAAGTCATTGCGGATTCGGTCGAGCTTTCTGTGCGTGGCCATTGCTACGACGCGCTTGTGGGCTTTGCAGGGTGTGACAAGTCGTTGCCTGGCATAATGATGGCTATGTTGCGCCTGAACGTGCCTTCGATCTTCGTTTACGGCGGTTCTATCCTGCCGGGACGTCACAACAACAAAGATGTGACCGTAAAAGACGTGTTCGAAATTGTCGGCAAATACGCTGCGGGTGCCTGTCCGTTGTCTGAATTGGAAGAACTTGAGCGCGTGGCTTGCCCTGGTCACGGCGCATGTGGCGGACAATATACCGCGAACACTATGGCGTGTGTTGGTGAAGCTATTGGCCTTTCCATGCCGAACAGCAACATGGCACCAGCACCTTATTCTACCCGCGATCAAATCGCCCATGCGGCGGGCGTTCAAGTGATGGAACTGCTTGCGCGCAACATCAGGCCGCGTGATATATGTACGCGCGAAGCATTTGTTAATGCTGCAAGAATTGTCGCGGCTACTGGTGGATCAACAAACGGAGCATTGCATTTGCCTGCGATGGCGCATGAGGCTGGCATCAATTTCGACCTGTTCGACGTCGCCGAAGCCTTTAAGACTACGCCTTACATGGCCGATCTTCAGCCCGGCGGGCAGTTTGTTGCGCGCGACATGTATGATGCCGGCGGCGTGTATATGCTTATGAAGTCGTTGCTGGACGAGGGCCTGTTGTTCGGTGAATGCATGACCGTCACCGGCAAAACGCTGGGTGAGAATATCGAGCAGATCACCTGGAACCCCGACCAAAAGGTCATTTATCCCGCGACCGCGCCTATCACGCCCACTGGCGGCGTTGTCGGGCTTCGTGGCACGCTTGCGCCAGAAGGCGCGATTGTGAAGGTCGCTGGCATGGACCGTTTGACCTTCACTGGCCCGGCCCAAGTGTTTGACTGCGAAGAGGATTGCTTCGCTGCTGTTGAAGCACGCAAAATCCGCGAAGGTTCTGTCATTGTGATCCGCTATGAAGGGCCACGTGGCGGCCCCGGCATGCGCGAAATGCTGTCGACTACGGCGGCGCTTTACGGACAGGGCATGGGCGAGAAAGTTGCGCTTATCACTGACGGTCGCTTCTCCGGTGCAACGCGTGGCTTCTGCATCGGCCATGTTGGACCGGAGGCAGCTTTGGGCGGACCGATTGCACTGATCGAAGATGGTGACGAGATCATGATTGACGCTGAAACTGGCGTCATTGACTTGAATGTCGCTGCTGAGGTTCTTGAGGAACGTCGCAAAAATTGGAAGCCGCGTGCAACGGACTATCAATCCGGAGCAATCTGGCGCTATGCGCAGAATGTTGGTCCGGCTTATCAAGGCGCGGTTACGCATCCCGGTGGTGCGGCTGAAACGCATATGTATGCGGATATCTAAAACGGCTTGTGCCGCTTTGCTACTTGCCGGTCTGGCAGGTTGTGGGGCTGACAACTCGTCTTCACCGCAAAATGACGCTCATGCCGCAAGTGCAGCCAAAGCTGACGGCAAGGTCGAATGTGCGTTGGCGGGTTCAACCAATTTTGAGCGAACATGTTCGACAGAACAAATTACAGCAAATGGCGTAACCATGCTGGTTATCCGTCATCCCGACGGCGGCTTTCGGCGATTTAACGTCCTAACTGACGGCCGAGGCTTGGCGGCGGCGGATGGCTTTGACGAAACGCGCATCAATTTACGTGAAGGCAGCATGATCGAACTGTCTTCTGGCGACGATAAATATCGGCTGCCAGCGCAGATCAAAAACGCCGAGCCTGCCCAAGACACAGCATCGGCCAAAGACGCCAGTTGATTGCTTGCCCCTTCACGGGCATGGGGCGGTATGGAAATGACAGAAGAGATTATAAGGGTCGCCGCACGCGGTGACGGCGTCACTGCAAATGGCCGTTATGTGGCGCTTGCCGCTCCCGGCGACATCGTAGACCCATCGGGCGGCCTCATCCACGGTCCGCATCACGTAACGCCGCCATGCCAGCATTTTCCATTATGCGGTGGATGCCAGTTGCAACATCTCGACGAAGACAGTCTCCGCTTGTTCATAGCGGAACGAGTTACACACGCCCTTGCGACACAGCAGGTCGAGATTGGCGAAGTTATGCCGGTCCATCTGTCGCCACCCAAGACCCGCCGCCGCATTGCGGTGCGTTCGGCATGGGCTGGTAAGCAGTTTCAGCTTGGTTTCAGCACCGAAAAAAGTCACCGTATCATAGACCTGCGCCAATGTGACGTCATGGCGCCAGAGCTTTTCGCATTACTTGCGCCAATGCGCGCGTTGCTTGAGCCTAGACTTAACCGTGCGCGTCAGGTGCAGATTAAACTGGCTATGGTCGACCAAGGCGTCGACGTCCTGATAGAGAACTGGATAGCCAATGATCTGGATACGCATGAGTTATTGTCAGAATTCGCCAAAACCCACAATCTGGCTCGCCTGTCATTGGACGAAGGCTATGGTCCAGTGCCTTTTTATGAGCCGGAGCCTGTTACAGTAACGCTTGGCGGCGTGGCAGTGGGGTATCAACCCTATGGCTTCCTTCAGGCCACAGTCGATGGCGAAGC
>JAZKGS010000116.1:26325-29279 GCA_040385805.1 Pseudomonadota bacterium
GGTTGCAGCGGATCTGGCCCGTAGGACAGTTCCGCTGGTCAACCCATATCGAGCTAGTCGGCCACTTTAGCCGTTAGTGCAAAAGCACCGACATGACGGCATGCACGACAAGCATTAACAATGCGACGGATGACAGAGCAAACAACGCAAAACGGACAATCACGCGGTTAGAAAAAATCTGAACTAAGCTATGTGCAACGCGCAGGCCAACATACGCCCAAGCAATCGTTGCGTTCAAATTGTCGCCTTGGCCGACCATCGCAAGCACTAGGCACACTGCATAAAATACCGTAGGTGCTTCGTGTAAGTGATTGTAATTGTCGGCGACCCAAGATGCTTTTTCTTCGCCCTTGGCGATGAGGGCTTCGCGAAGACCGCCGCCTGTTGAACCAACAACTTTGGTGCCATCAATGCCCGCACGACCCATGGCTGGTAGCCGGGTTGCGTACATCCAAATCCAGATAATCATCGTCCATGCCGCAAGCGCGACGACTGGTCCTAATATTGCACTCTCCATTAAACTCTCCCCCTCTTAAATAGTTGCGAGCAACGCCTGAATTGCCAGGATCACCAGGCAAATGGACGATAGCATAAAAAACACAAAGCGGATGCTGACGGTGTTCACCGTCGCCTGCCAGATGCTGTGGATCACGCGCAGGACCGTGTAACCCCATGCCAACATAACTGACAGGTCAGTTGCGCCGCCGGAGATCGCCAAGATCATGATCGTTGCATAGAAAATCGTCGGCTGTTCCATAAGATGCGCGTAATTGTGGGATTTCCACGCGACAGACGGCGGCACATTAGGGTCAATATCTTGCCCGCGCCCACCGGGTGCAGCTTTGCCAAGATCCATGCCGATCTTGGACATGGCGGGAAGCCGGGTGCCCGCCAACCAAAATAGCATGACAAGTGACCAGACCACCAGCGCTGCCGCTGGAGCCAAAATAGGCGTATTCATGTAAAAAACCCTCCCCGTCTGTGTAGATGGGGAGGGTGATGCACCTCAAATAAATTGTCAATGCAAGTTAGTTTTTGGAGCTTTGTGAACGCCTTGTCCGAACGCCGGCATCATTGGCGGGAGCCCAGCCGTATAGCGTGGCCATGGGCTGATCCTCCACGACCAGCGTGTCGGTTTCACCAAAGCCGTTAAATTCGGTCCGCATGGCGCAGCCATAAGCGCCGAGCATACCGACTTCGATATAATCACCAGCCTTGACGTCATCCGGCAAGATGAATGGCCCCGCCATATGGTCCATATCGTCGCAGGTAGGCCCGTAGAAGCTGAATTCAGCCATCTGGGTACCAATTGATGTGTCCGACCGTTGAAGGGCCACAGGGAAGCGCCAGCCGATATGTGCGGCATCGAACAACGAACCATAGGCGCCGTCGTTGATGAACAATTCATTCCCGCGACGTTTCTCGACCTTCACCAGCAAAGACGCATACTCCGCGCACAAGGCACGGCCTGGTTCACACCAAAGCTCAGCCGAGTAGCTGATAGGCAAATCTTCGAAGCAATTATGGATGACGTCGAAATATCCCTCAAGCGGGGGAGGCTCCATGCCGGGATACACCGAAGGAAAGCCGCCGCCGACGTCAACTATGTCAACAGTGACAGATGCTTCGACGATCGCTGCGCGGACATGCTCCATGGCTTCGGCATAGGCGGTTGGCGTCATTGCCTGACTGCCAACATGGAAGCAAATCCCCAAGCTGTCAGCGACCTGACGCGTTGCAACCAAAAGGTCAGCGACTTCAGATGGATCGGCACCGAATTTCGAAGCAAGGCTTAGCTTTGCATGTTCGGACGACACCCGAATGCGCACGCATAGTTCGAGATCGGTGGCGGCAACACCATCAGTAGCGGTGGCGCGCACGATCTTTTCCAGCTCGTCATGGCTGTCGAGGCTGAATGTCCGAACATTGTGGTTGTGATAAGCTTGCGCGATGGCGCGCTCGCTTTTGACCGGATGCATGAAGCAAAGCTTCGCATCAGGCAGGAATTTGTGGACCAACCGGACTTCACCCAAGCTTGCAACATCATAATGCGTGATGCCAGCTTCCCAGAGGGTTTCGAGCAATGCGGGTGATGGGTTCGCCTTCACAGCGTACAGTGACTTACCCTGAAACTTCTCAACGAAGAAACGGGCAGCGCGCGTAGCAGCATGCGGGCGAAGTAGCGTGATTGGTTCGTCCGGGCGGAGCGCGCGGACTACAGCAAGTGCGTCAGTGTTGTCGTACAATTCAAGGGACCCCCAAAAGATAATATGAAACAACAAGGCTGCCTTGCGGTTATTGGAAGTCCCCCTGGGGCAGCGGACGTGCGCATTATCAAAAATATGGGGGTTGTAAAGCGATTCGTTCCCTTTTTAGCTCAACCGGTCCCTAAACTCGGTCCAGTCGAATGCTTTGACGCACTGGAGTGTGTCTGTATCGCTATTCCATAACCATAATGACGGTAATGGCACGCCGTTAAACGTGTTGGTCTTGACCATAGAATAATGGGCTTGGTCCAGGAACGCAAAGCGCGCTCCGGGCTCCGCTGGGACAGGAAGCACATAATCACCGATAATGTCCCCCGCGAGGCAGGATGGCCCTCCTAGACGCACTGGAGAGCCTTCTGAGCGCTCTCCAAGCATGGCGGGGCGATAGGGTGCCTCAATGACGTCAGGCATATGACATGTGGCGCTGATATCGGTGATGCCGACCTGAAGGCCATTATCGAATACATCCAATAGTTCGCCGATGAGGATACCCGCATCGAGCGCAATTGCCTCGCCGGGTTCCAAATAGACGTCCAAACCCGTTTCGGCGCGGACTTGTTGAATGAAGGCGACCAACTCGTCCCGTTGATAGTCAGCGCGCGTGATATGGTGTCCACCACCGAAGTTCAGCCAGCTTAATTGACCAAAATATGGCGCGATATGCGGTTTAAGTGCCTCCCAAGTGCG
>JAZKGS010000117.1:0-3419 GCA_040385805.1 Pseudomonadota bacterium
ACTTGCCAGCTATGTTTGATCGCAAAGCCAAAGCTTTGGTACAATGGGATATTATGTTCGTCGGCGGTTTCCAGATAGGCAGGCAGGCCATCCTGATCCGCGCGATCCAGACCAGCGCGGATGGCGGCTCCGCCGAAGCCCTTGCCCTGAAACGCCGGGTCACATCCGGCATAATGCAAATACCAGACGGGTTCTTTGGGTAGATGTTTTTCGATGAGATCGGCAACCTCAAGTCCTCGGAGGATCGAGAATCGCAAGCGCTGGACAAACGGGACGATTAGCCGCGCGGTGTCGAGCATCGAATCGCGCGCCTGCCCGGGGCCGCGCCATAAGGTGACAGCTTCTATCCCGTCAGTGCCGAACACCGCGCCTTTGCGATGTTCATCGCGCAGGAACAGATGGAACGCACCAGCCAGTCGCCGCGCGCGCAATTTGGGGTCGGGAATGACATAGCTCCAGCCCGATTCATTCTGGAACGCGCGCGCCAACGTCTCGGCGATTTCCAGATTGTCGGTTGGCTGCAATAACCGGGCTTGCGGCAAAATTATCCTTTCGCCTGCGTCATGATCGGCAGATTGCGGACGCGCTTGCCAGTGGCAGCGAACAACGCGTTGGCCAAAGCTGGCGCGGCTGGCGGAACGCCGGGTTCGCCAATGCCGCCCATGGGCGCACCGCTGTTCAGGAAGTGGATATCCTGCACCAACGGTGACTGCGCCATGGTCATCAACGGATAATCATTGAGATTGCTTTGCTGCACTGCGCCTTTTTCAAGCGTGATTGCCTCGCCAATCGCCGAAGACAGGCCCATGATCGTGCCGCCCTCAATTTGCGCCATGGCAGCGTCAGGGTTCACGATGCTGCCCGCGTCTACGACCGTAGTGACCTTGTGCACCTTGGGCATGCCGTCTTCGCCGACCGAAGCCTCAACCACATGCGCGACGATGGTCTTGAAGCTTTCGACCAAGGCGACGCCTCTGCCACGTCCGGCAGGCAAGGGCGTGCCCCATCCGCTGCGCGCCGCAACCTCGTCGAGAACGCGCAAGTGTCGCGATCCGGCCTTCAAATGGTTGCGGCGGAAGGTGACAGGGTCTTCGCCTGCGGCATGCGCGAGTTCATCCATGAAGCTTTCATTGTAAAAGCCTTGCTGTGTCGAGTTGACCGATCGCCAAGCGCCCGTTGTCTGGTTCGACACATGCGCAAAATGCCGACGCGAGACGGCGGGCAGGCTGTATGGGAATACCGTCTCCCCCTCTGCGCTTTCGGGTTGCGCATAATCATTGCGATACGCAGCAATGCGTTTTTGGTCGGTAATCGACGCTGTCAGGACAGCCGAGCTTTGCGGGCGATATGCACCTTGCGCGACTTCTTCCTCGCGGCTCCAGATCAGCTTGACCGGGTAGGGCAGCTGCATCGCAAGCTTCGTTACTTGACCAACGATTTCCATATACATGGGCAAGCGACGGCCAAAGCTGCCGCCAATGATCATGGGGTGGAAAGTGACATTCTCGGCATCAAGGCCTGAAACCTCGACCGCCATCATCTTGGTCGCCAACGGGTCTTGCATTCCACCCCAAAGGTTGAGCTTCCCGTCCTTGAAATGCGCGGTGAGCGCGAAAGGCTCCATCATCGCGTGGTGCAGGAACGGTACCTGATATTTGGCTTGGATCGGCTTGGTGCCAAGGCCAGCTTGCACATCGCCTTCGCCAGCTTCGCCCTCGGCCTCGCCCTTTGCGATTGCCGCGTCATGTGCCTTGAAAATCGATGCGGTCGAGATGCCCGCATTGCCGCCATCGCTGAAGCTTGGTGTTAAGGCGCGGAGGCCGGAGATTGCAGGCCAATAACCTTTGGCCACAACGGCGACCGCGTCATCAAGCTTGATGACCTTTTCCACGCCCTTGACCGCCAATGCTGGCGCGGTATCGACGGACGTCAGCTTTCCGCCGCGCACGGGTGCGGCCTGAATGGTCGCAACGCGCATGTCGGGCATCGCGAAGTCCATGCCATATTGCGCGCTGCCGTCGACCTTTGCGGGCAAGTCAAGACGCTGCATTGATTGGCGCATAATTCGATATTGCGATGGGTCTTTCAACGTTGGCGCATTGTTCAACGACAGGGTGGCCGCTTCTGCTGCGAGTGCGCCATAGCGCACTGACCGTCCCGACTTGGCATGGATGACCTTGCTGTCCTGCGTGGTCAGTTCGCCGACGGGGGTATTCAGTCGCTTTGCTGCGGTTTCAATCAATGCAAGCCGGGTTGCTGCGCCGACATTTTGAAAGGTCATCCGTCCGGTAAAGCGCAAGGCGGTCGAACCACCCGTAATTTGAAGGTTCATTTGCCGCGCGATGAACGACAGGAATGATTGCGGAATGCCATTGATGATGCCGGGCTGGCCAGAGATTTCGGCCAGAAATCCACGGCCCAAATCTACATTGGCAAAGGCCGATTCTGCTGGCGCGGAAACGATGCGCACTTGTTCCCACGCTGCATCCAATTCTTCGGCCAGCATTTGCGCAAGTCCGGTGTTCGAGCCCTGACCAATGTCGGTGTGCGGCGAATAAATGGTGATGATGTCATCTTCGCTAATTTTTAGCCAGGTCGCAAAGCTATGGTCGCCTTCGCCTGTTATGCGCGCCTTGGCGTCCTTGGCTGCGTTGCTGTCGGCAATCGAGATACCGAACAAGCCAGCGCCGACAATGGCGACGCCGCCAATCAGGAAGGCACGGCGCTTGACGCCCTTGCGCTTGGCGGGCGCTGCGGCTTCGAGATCGGGTGTGGGGTTATCGGCCATCAGACGGCTCCCTCGACAGCTTGCGCCGCTTGCCCAGTAGCGGTGCGAATGGCTTTGCGAATGCGCGGATAGGTGCCGCAGCGGCAAAGGTTGGTCATTGCCTCGTCAATCTGTGCGTCGCTTGGGCGGCCTGTTTTTTCGATGAGCGCAACCGCGGCCATGATTTGTCCGGACTGGCAATAGCCGCATTGTGGAACCTGCGCTGCAATCCATGCCTGCTGAACCGCGTGCAGCGTGCCATCGGCGGATTTCAGACCTTCAATCGTGGTGATCGATTTGCCTGCGACGTCACTGACGGGGATGCTGCACGAACGGGCCGGTTCGCCATCAACATGGACGGTGCACGCACCGCAAGCCGCGATGCCGCAACCGAATTTTGTGCCCGTCAGGCCAAGCTCCTCACGGATTACCCATAATAATGGGGTATCCGGCTCAGCGGACAGCATTACTGCTTTGCCATTGATTGACGTCTGAATTGCCATGCGAAGAAGCTCCCACCCTAAGATGCGTTTCATATAGCAACGCTTCCGCCACTTTGCTAGCGGGTAGCCATGAAAACGGGCAGTGCAAACCATGATCGCATCCTTGCAGCCGCAATCGATTGGGCTGGCGCGCCTATGGCGATTGCGAC
>JAZKGS010000118.1:0-2270 GCA_040385805.1 Pseudomonadota bacterium
TTGGCGCGCGGAAGCCTTCGCCATAAGTGGCCCGGAAAACCGTCAGCCCGCCATTGGGCGTAAAGGCCGCGTTACCACCAAAGGTCGTCTGCCCGCCATAATCGCTATAGGCATCATGCCGGACGCCAGCGGTGAGCGTCAGGCCGGTGAGCGGACGCAGGATGATTTGGCCAAAGCCGCTGCCCACATCATTGCGGGCCATATCAGGTGCAGCGCCTTCAAACGATGAGCTGGCAAAGGTGCGTTCATATTCGAGACCGGCAACAAGGGTCAGCGCATCGTTCAAATCAAACGCCGCGCGATATTCCGCCCTGTCAATCGCGCCACGCACGTTGAAATTGTTGAAACTGAACACGACGGGATCAGTGCCAATACGCTTAATGTCGGTGCGGGTATACGCGATCCGGTTTTGCCAGCGGCCATCAAGCAGATCAAAATTCGCGCCGACATAGCCGACGAACTGGCGGTTGCGCGAAATGGGCAAGCCATTGGCACCAACGCCAAAGGCGGAGTCATATTCGACCGTGGCGCGGTTGTAATAGCTGCGGAAATCGAGGTTGAAGCCTTCGCTGACATTTACCTTCAGCCGGGCATTACCGGTCAGATTGTCATAGCCATCGCGTTCGGTGCCGCCAGCAAGCGCCGAAATCCCGTCGCTTTGGACGAAAGAACCGCCCACGCTGCCTTCCAATATACCGCTGGAACCCGCAACATTGGCGTTCAGCCTTTTGGTGTCATAGCTGCCATATTCTGCGCCAATCCTGCCTTCGTTACCGCTGACGGGCGCAAGGGACTGGACATTCACAACGCCGCCAATGGCTTGGCTGCCCCAGATGATCGAGTTTGGCCCGCGCAAAACTTCGACGCGGCCAACATTGCCCGTCATCAACGCACCAAAATCAAACGCACCATTTGGGCTGGTAAGATCGTTGATCCGCACGCCGTCAATCAGCACCAGCGTTTGCGCGCTGCTGCCGCCGCGAATGAAGGCGCTGGTCTGGCTACCAAGGCCGCCGCGCGTGGCGACACTGATGCCCGGAACAGTCTGTAGCGCATCGGCAATGGTTGGGCTTTGTAACTGGTCAAGCCGGTCGCGCCCTACAATCTCAATCGCTTGCCCGGTCTCGGATCGTGGCTGTTCAAAGCCGCTGGCGGTGACGACAATCTCGTCCTCTTGCGTTTGCGCAAAAGCAGTCATTGGCAGCATCGCAAGCGCGGCTGCCGTATATTTATATATGGTCATGGATTAATCTCCTTCGCATGACGTCCAACAAAATGTCGTCACGCGGAGGAAAACCCCGATTGCGCCAGTGTCCCGCAAGCACAAAGGACAGACCGCTAGCGGGCAGGTCTCCTGGCTCCCGGGTCAATGTCTAGGTTTCACCTTCCCAAGTCCAAAACTTTTGGTGCTCAGTGGTAATCGAAACCAAACTCGCCGGTTACAGTTGCGGGAACAGCGCCGGATTTCCGCCGGCTTCCCTATTATCCTTGCTTTCACAAAGACCCGTTGCGTGGAAAGAGTGTTACGGAGATTAAAGGCAGATTGCAATGCCGCGCGACAACCTAACTTCAAAGGACATTACTGATGACGTTAACAAACCTGCTCGTCCCGACGTACCGCCAGATGCTGACTACACTCCTTGGTTGGCTGATAAAGGCACAGACCCAAATGCCCGAGGAGGCAGAGGGGTTGCTGTTGGCCCGAATTGCGCCAGACATGTTTCCTATGTCCACGCAGATTCGTTTTGCCTGTCTTCAGGTTCGGGAAGCCGTATTCCGGCTCAGGGGCGATGCGTTTCCAGAATCATTTGCCGAACTGGTCAATGAAGGCCGAAACGCAGAGGATCGCCCTGGGACATTAGCTGACGCGCGGAAGCGGGTTGAGGAGACTCTCGCTATGCTTGATAATCTGATGACCGATGAACTCGATGGTGACGAAAGTCGGCTGATTGCGCATGAAATTCCAAATGGAATGATCTTTGACCTCACCGCAACCCAGTACGCCCGTGATTGGGCTCTACCCCAATTCTATTTTCATCTTATTTCCGCGTACGCCATTTTACGCAGTGAAGGCGTAGCGTTGGGCAAGGCAGACTATATTCCGCACATGTTCGCTCACATACGGCCAGAGACAATGCCTGCTGGTTGAAAGCGGGGCGGCTAATGCCGCGTCTTGCCGGGCCTCTGCATACCCCAAAATTGGGGCCCTTCGGGCACTTGCCAGCTATGTTTGATCGCAAAGCCAAAGCTTTGGTACAATGGGATATTAT
>JAZKGS010000119.1:0-9247 GCA_040385805.1 Pseudomonadota bacterium
CCTGACCGCAATCAAGGTGCGCTGTGAACGCATCCGGAGGGCAGCATGAGCGCCGGTATCTCCATAACCATCCTGACAGCCATGTTCCTGATAGCATTAGCTGCTGCAATTGCACTGGCAATGAGTCCGGAAATACCTGATTTTGACGGGGAGGATGGGGAGTGAGGGTTCTCGTCGCCTGCGAATTTTCCGCAACGGTGCGTGATGCGTTTCGTGCGCTTGGGCATGATGCTTGGTCTTGCGACCTGTTGCCGACAGATGGCGACCCGCGCTGGCATTACCAGGATAGCATCTTTCACGTTTTGGCAAAAGGCCATTGGCACTGGGATTTGATGATTGCTCACCCGCCATGCACCGACCTGTCGGTAAGCGGCGCTCGTCATTTCCCGGCAAAGATTGCAGACGGACGCCAAGGGCGGGCTTTGGATTTCGTGCGGTCCTTAATGGCTGCACCTGTCGAACGAATTGCAATAGAAAACCCGATTAGCGTCATATCGAGCAAGATACGCAAGCCCGACCAGATAATCCAACCTTGGCAGTTCGGGCACGGTGAAACCAAGGCAACGTGCCTTTGGTTGCAGGGCCTGCCCAAGCTTGTTCCTACCGACATTGTTGAAGGCCGCGAACAGAAGATGTTTCGCCTGCCACCATCTGCTGACCGCTGGAAGCTTCGCAGCAAGACTTATGCAGGAATTGCCGCCGCGATGGCGATGCAATGGGGTGGCGTAGTCAGCCAGGAGATTGCAGCATGAACATAATTGCCCGCCTATTCAAACGTGCGCCAAGCCCTGCCGAGCGCCTAGCAGCAACGCTACGGCCCCGTCCAGACCTACGCGACCGCCGTTTCGCAACATGGAGCATGGACAGGCGCGAACGCTATCTAGCGGCGTCCTACGGCGTTCCACATTCAATCCGCGACAGGGCAAGGGAAACACCTGCCGCTAACTTTCCGGTGCCAGTTACCCCTTCTGGCACCGGACTTTGTGACGCATGAAGCCTGACCTCACACAAATCGAATATGAGGTGAACAGCCTCGCGGCAATGGTCAACGACAAGGCCAGCATTGCCCGTCATATCAACGCCGTCCACGGCACAAAGTATCGCGCCGTCGATATCGAGACGATTATGGCTGGCCTCAAGCCTGTCGATAGCGGACCAATCCGCAGCCCGATAGCCGTGCGTCAAACAAAGCTCATGGTCGAGCCTATAACATGGTCACAGCCAATCCGCACACACAAGACCGGCGCTGACCCGCTGGCTACCGCTATAAACGCATATCTGGCGAAGAACGCCAGCAAGATACGCGAGGCGCTGGCTCAATGAAGCTGCTTTTGCCTTGGCCACCGTCGAAACTATCCCGCAATGGCTCGCAAGGCGACTATCGCGGCAAGGCAGTCTCTGCCCGTAAATACCGTGCCGACTGCCTGATTGTAGCGCGTCCACAGGCCAAAGGCTGGAACGGCGCACCCGATGGCCCCGTAATGCTCGATATGACGTTCTGCGCGCCTGACCGCCGCCGCAGGGACTTGGACAACCTGCTTGCAATGACAAAGCAGGGGATCGACGCGATAAGCGAAATACTCGGCATTGATGACAGCCGCTTTGAATACACGCTGCGTCGCGGCGATGTGGTCAAGCAGGGTGTCGTGGCGGTGACGATATGAGCGCAAACCTTTGTCCACAGCCCTGTCCCCGATATTATTTTCTCACCCCCTTGTGCCGCACTTATACACAGGGCAGAACAAAAACGGCCCGCTCCGATGCGCGAACATTGGAAACGGGCCTGACCACAATCGCATTGGAGTGCGACACATGGCGTTAAGGCTCGTTAGCCCCGTTGATGAGGGCGTTCAACATTTATCCGCGGTCGATGCTGCGTGGCACGTTTTTCAGGCGTTGGCTCTACGTCAGCAAGCGCATCCTGAATTGCTGGACAGTGAATATTATCAGGAAGCCGTGCGCGAAGCCCATGCCGGATGGGCGGTGCTGTTCCAATGATTCACAATCAACCTGTTGCGGCATTACACAACGTCGAAGCCGAAGGGGAAGTCATTGGCTCGATGCTGATCGACAAGTCCATTGTTGAACTTGCCGCGGATAAGCTTGTGCCTGATGATTTTTATCATCCCATAAATCGCCAGCTATTTGAACTGATGGTGCGGGAAGCATCGCTTGGTAAGCCGGTCAGCCCGATTACGCTGAAGCCATATCTCGACAGCATCGAAGGCATGGAAGAAAGTGGCGGCGCGTCATATCTGTTCGGGCTTACGAAGAATTGCGGCGCTCACACAACATTCGGGCCGTGCTGCGCCCAGCTCAAAGAATTGAGCCGCCGCCGCCGTATCTTTGATGGTTTGCAAAATGCCTCGATGATGGCCGCGGATATGGATGTCGAACTTGCGGACATTGTTGCCGCGGCGGATGCGAGTGTAGCGGATCCACAGCAAGACGGCCAGCAACAGCTAAGTGTGCTGCAATGCTTCGACAACATGCTCGATGACCACGCACATGGTGACATCGGCGTGACCTGCAATGTCGTCCCTGAACTGGATCAGGTGATAGGCAGTCTGCGCAACAAGGAATTGATTATTCTCGCGGCGCGTCCTGGCATGGGCAAGACCGCGGTTGCTTTGACCTATGCGCTCGGCGTTGCCGCGGCGGGTAAGGGAGTGCTTTTCATATCGCTTGAAATGGGCGGTAAGGAATTGGCGGCTCGGATGGCGGCTGACATTAGTTATCACCGCGGCAAAGGCATTCCCTACGCTTCGATCAGGGATGGTCAGGTAAAGGACCGCAATGCTCTAGCCGCGGCGCGAAGCAAGCTTGCAAAACTTCCTATGGATGTTCTGGATGTCGGCAAGTTGACCACTGGCAGGCTGGCAATGTCAGTCATGCGGACAAAGCGCCGGATGGAAGCGAAGGGCATCACGTTCGGCTTAGTCGTCGTCGATTATCTCCAACTGCTAACGCCAGATGTCACCACGCGCAGCCAATACGAGAAAATATCCGAGATAAGCATGGCATTGAAAGCTATTGCAAAGACCCATGATGTGCCTGTGATGGCGCTGGCACAGTTAAGCCGGGAAGTTGAAAAGCGTACTGACAAAGTGCCGCAGCTTTCCGATCTGCGCGATAGCGGCCAGATAGAGCAAGACGCCGATGGTGTGCTGTTCCTGTTGCGGGATGAATATTATCAGGATCAGATTGAGCCGGATAAGGATTCTTCGGACTGGCATGAATGGGATGCCAAAACAGCGCCCTGCCGCAATGTAATCGAGTTTATCTGTGCCAAGCGTCGCAATGGGCGCACCGGCAAGGCAAAAGGAAAATTTTACGGCCAATATCAGGCCGTCAGGGGGGAGCATGGCTAACCCTTGGATGAAGTTTCACCCGCAGGATTGGCGGGCAGACGAACGGCTGAGAATGTGCAGCCTGTCCGCCCGTGGCCTGTGGTTGGAAATGATGTGCATCATGCACAGATCGGAGAAATACGGATTTCTCCTTATCGCCGGTAAGGCCCCAACAGACACGCAACTCGCGTTCCAAATAGGAACTACCCCTGATGAAGTGAGCCAATTGTTGGCTGAACTTCGGACAGCGGAGGTTTATTCGGCGACGTCCAGCGGCGTTATCTATTCGAGGCGGATGGTGCGCGATGAAAAAAAGTCGAAAATAAACGCAAAAAACGGCAAAAAAGGCGGTGATGCAAGCCTCGGTAAACTAAAGGAAAAAGAGCAGTCGCTTAAGCGAAATTCAAGCGAAGGCTTAAGCCTAAGAAGCCAGAAGCTAGATACAGATACTAACGTATCTGGCGTTCCGCCGTCTTTGAAAGAACAATTGTTTGGCGGTTGCCTCGCTTACATCGCTTCGACTGGCCACAACGATAAGTCAGCCCGCGGCCTGATAGGCAAGTGGCGCAAGGATTATGGTGAAAGCGAAACAGTGCGGCGCATAGCCCATTGCCAAGCAAATGGCATATCCGATCCTGTCAGTTTTATTCAGAAGATGGGTGGTTCGCCGCGGGCCGCGGAAGACGAACGCCAAGCCCACATTGCCAAGAAATACGGCACGGCATGAGCAACCACTCCACCCTTGAGCGCAACACGCTGGATGGCTTTTCCGAAGCTGCGGGGATTTTATATCTGAAGCTGATTGACGTTTACCAAGGCCACGAGCGCAAGGCTTTCATGGCCGCTTGCCGCTTTGAAGAACGGTGCGCGGGTGTTCTGGATTACATATTGCGCAATGGACCAATGGCGTTGGATGCCAAGACCAAAGCCGAATTGTCAGCGTTCTTTTCTGAGCGGTGGCGGCACAATTTTATGGACGGGGGATAGCATGGCAAAGACAAAGCGGCAGCGCAAGCCCAAGGCTGACAATCGCCTTCCGCCGACGCCGGAGCAGGCTGCGCGTTCGGAATATGCCAGCGCAGGCATGGCCTATCGCCGCATCGCTGTCATCGACACCATGCTATCGCGTGGTCAGTTAACCGACCGCGAATTTGTCCTGCTGGATTACTACCGCCAGCAAGCCAGCTTGGCCGATCGGTCGCCGCTAAAATCCTGCATCGACTTTAGCGTGAAGGGTGGCGACATGGCCCCGTCAGCGGCTATCACAAGCGCATTGCTGGAAACGGCACGTATCGAGCGCGACATGCTTTCATGCTGGCCCATAGCCCGCGCTGTGGCGGTTGATGACATATCACTGACCGAATGGTGCATCAGGAAGTTCGGGGGTAGGGAGCGTTATGACGGCAAAGGGCGATTTATTGCTATGGTGCCGGTGCGGGAACGCAACGTGATTGGCGAGGCATTGCGGGAATTAAAGACAGCGGCGCGAAGGATTGTGAAGTGACAGCGACATCAGAGAAAAGGGCTTATGACAGGGGCGTTCGGGATACAAAAAAGGCTGTTTTGCTGTGGTGCAAGGATATGGAAAAAATCCACCGCAACATGGCTAAGGGAAACAAGCATGGTGCAAGAGCTAGTGCATCGTATCTTTTCGCAGCCGAGGCACTGGAGATGTTGCAGAAAGACATTAAGCGCGGATCGCTTTATCGCGACAATGATCCTCGCAACAAATATACACTTGATATTTGACGGCAAATGTGTATGCACAACGTCATTGTTTATCAATGCGTCCGGAGGCCAAGGCTTTGCGGGCGCATTTGCATATTAGCCTCACGGCTATCCCGCCTCCATCCGTCGCGAACTTTACAGCGAAAAGCTAAAAACAGCGTTCGGCACTGCGAGAGCGGGTAAAATTCTTGGAGAACGATTATGTCGATGACCAACGCGGCAGAAACCGCGCTCTTAACGCTTATCTTCAACAATACCGATTGGGCAAATGTCGGCGATGCAGCCGGATTGCAGAACAGCGCGGCTGCTGGCAGCTTCTACATATCGCTGCACACGGCAGACCCCGGCGAAACCGGATCGCAAACGACATCTGAAGCAACCTATACCAGCTATGCGCGTGTAGCGGTTGCACGGTCGGGCGCTGGCTGGACGATATCGAGCGCCAACGCATCGAACGCGGCAATCATCAACTTTCCGGCAGCAACAGGTGGCACGAACACCATTACGCATTTCGGCATTGGCTCGGATTCATCGGGTGCGGGCAACTTGTTCTTCAAGGGCGCTCTGACTGCATCGCTTGCGGTATCGTCGGGCATCACGCCGTCATTTGCGATTGGCGAACTCGACGTAAACCTAGACTGATAGGTCATGGCGCTTTGGACACCCGCTGACCTAAGCGTTCCGCCTACATTATGGCTTGAGGGCAACTTACTCACTGGCAGTAATGGCGACCCGATATCATCGTGGAACGATAGCAGCGCTGCAAACAACGATGCAACTGCGTCGGGGTCGGTCCGGCCAACGCTTGTAACGGGCGGATTGAACAGCCTCAACGTATCAAGGTTCGTTGCCGCCACTCTGCAATATATGGAGCTGCCCACCAGCCTGTTGACAGGCGACACGGCGGGGTCTGGTTTCAGCGTTGCAAAGCTTAACAACGACCCACCGGGGACAGACCCAAAGACCGGGCCAATCTTTGGCGATTTCGGCAGCGACACACAAGCTAACCACTATCCCTATTCAGACGGCACGGTTTACGACGACTTTCTAAGCACGGCGCGCAAGACGACCGGCAATCCCAGCCCGTCATTATCCGCATGGCATATTGGCGAGTTTCAATCCGGGTCGAGCGACTGGCGGGCATATTTCAACGGGACATTGCACTACTCAACGGGCACAAACACTGTTGGCCTTGGAAGCGCGCCTGTTATCGGACGCTCGACGGGCGGTGGCTCGTTCTACTTCGACGGCGACCTAGCCGAAGTCATTTATTGCGATACGTTTTTAAGCCAAGCCGACCGCGAAAAGATTGAAGGCTACCTAGCTCACAAATGGGCAATCACTTCGGTTCTGGACGCAGGCCATCCTTACAAGTCAACAGCACCGACAACATCAACGGGCGCAATCTCCGGTGTTTCAACCGTAGCATTCAGCACGGCAGGCATAGCAACAGGTCGCGGCGCTCTGGCAGGCGCGTCAACGGTAGCATTCTCGACGTCGGGAACATCGGCAGGCAAGGGTGCATTGTCCGGTGCATCGACAGTAGCATTTAGCACCACAGCAATCCCCAGGGGCACAGGAAGCCTAAGCGGTGCATCATCGCCAGCATTTACTACCCAAGGCGCATTGCTTGGCTCTGGTGGCCTCTCAGGCGCAACAACAGTATCGTTCACGACATCAGGCACAGTAACGCAGCCCAACGGCGCGGCGTCGGGTGCATCAAGCGTAGCGTTTTCAACTGCAGGCATATTGCGAGGCACGGGCGCATTAAGCGGCTCGGTGACAGTGACATTCAGCGGCACGGCTATTCCATCGGGCGGTGCACTCTGGACACCTTCAACGCCTGCAAACGGAACATGGGCAAACCAATCACCCGCAACGGGAATATGGACAACATCAACGCCAGCTAGTGGCATTTGGACACAAGGATAAGCCAAATGAGAATCGGTGGAATATACAGAACAACCAACCCGACCTTGACCGATGGCCAGTGGACGGACTTGGCAATCGATGAAAGCGGCGCCCTTCGCACAAGCGCTGCCCCATCTGCGGCAGGCTCGTTAAGCAACGCTGCGACATTGACCGGGCTACGCATCAACACTGCGGCAACGGGTGATATTACACTGGTATCGGCAACCGCATCGCAGACCACGAAGGTTTACAGGTTCCGCCTCACCGCCGCCGCTGCAACCAACGTATCAATCAAGGACGGCGCAGGCACGGTATTGGAGATAATCCAGTTTCCCGCAGCCGGTGCAATCGTGCTCGACCTTTCAACGCGGCCCTATTGGACAACGACAGTCAACACCGCGTTCATCATCAACCAGTCGGCTGCCGTCGCTATCGAAGGGCGGATGGATTACATCAAGTCGTGAGCAGCATAGAGGACCGGCGACGCCGCAAGGCACCCGGACGGTGAATGTATGGATGCTGAAAATACAGCGCCAAAACAGCGCGGGATTCCATTTGAACCGGGCAAGTCTGGCAACCCGAAAGGAAGGCCGAAAGGCGCACGGAATGCTCTTGGCGAAAACTTCTTGCAGGACATGCTTGCTGATTGGCGTGAGAACGGCGCTGCGGCGATTGTTAAAATGCGGGAGAATGACCCGAAGGACTATGTGAAAGTCGTGGCCAGTGTGCTGCCGAAGGAACTTAACGTGAAGGTGAGTGAACTTGACGACCTCACAGACGACCAGCTTGCTCGACAACTCGCCGCAATCGCTACGCAACTTGCAAATGCAGGCGTTGACTTTGGGCAGGGAACTGGAGCGCAGACAGCGCCGGAACAAGCTGGCGAAGTATCAACCTTACAGTAAGCAGAAGGACTTTCACGCGGCGGGGGCAATTCACCGCGAACGATTGTTCATGGCAGGCAACCAGCTTGGCAAGACCGTTGCAGGCTCGATGGAATGGGCAATGCACTTGACGGGCAAATATCCCGACTGGTGGGACGGTCGCACGTTCGATTTGCCGGTTCGGTTATGGGCAGCGGGGGAAACGCGAGTTTCGACACGCGACACAATACAAAAGTTGCTTATCGGGGAGCCTGAGAAGGAAGAGGAATGGGGCACGGGTTCGATACCCGGCGCTGACCTCATGGACACCTACAGGGCAATGGGCGTTGCCAACGGGCTAGACAGTGCCACGGTCCGTCATGTGTCTGGTGGCGTCTCCACGGTGCTTTTCAAGGCATATGAGCAGGGGCGCGGCAAATGGCAGGGGGACACGCTGCACGGCGTCTGGTTTGATGAGGAGCCGCCGCTGGATATTTACACCGAGGGCATGACGCGGACGAACGCAACGGGGGGCATCGTGATGCTGACGTTCACACCGCTAAAAGGCATGTCAGACGTTGTGCAGATGTATCTGTCGGACAGTGATTTGCAGGCCATGAAATGACGCGCCACACGACGCGGATGACTATTTACGACGCAGAGCATTACACCGAGGCGCAGCGCGAAGAGATTATTGCCAGCTATCCGGCACATGAACGCAAGGCACGGGCAAGGGGCATCCCGACACTAGGCTCTGGCAGGGTGTTTCCGATTGACGAAGACGACATCAAGATACCGGCTTTCGACATACCCAAGCATTGGGTCCAGATAGGGGGGCTGGACTTTGGTTGGGACCACCCGACAGCAGCCTGCAAACTGGCATGGGACAGGGACAACGACGCGATATTCGTGACGAACAGTTACGCATTGCGCGAGGCAACGCCGGTCATTCACGCTGCCGCGTTGAAGGGCTGGGGAGATAATCTGCCGTGGGCATGGCCTCACGATGGATTGCAACATGACAAAGGTTCGGGGGAAGCTTTGGCGTCACAGTATCGGGCGCAGGGTTTGGGGATGTTGGCTGAAAAGGCGACATTCGAAGACGGGGGCAACGGCGTCGAGGCTGGCATCAACGAGATGTTGGACCGGATGCTGACCAACAGGTGGAAGGTATTCGACCACCTAGAGGACTGGTTTGCTGAATTCAGGCTCTATCATCGGAAGGACGGGCTGATCGTCAAGTTGAATGACGACCGCATAAGCGCATCGCGTTACGCCATGATGATGAAGAGATATGCGTCCACCCCGAGCAAGTGGGGTGCCCCGCTTAAGTCAACAATCAGAGTAGTTTAAGGAGTGAATATAATGGCAGTTGAAGAAAAGGCGAAAGCCATC
>JAZKGS010000120.1:0-1561 GCA_040385805.1 Pseudomonadota bacterium
GTCGGCGATCCAGCAAACAGGTCGCTGAACTGCGCGCGGCTTTTTTTGAAGCCCATTGACCCCACATTGGCAAGGTTATTCGATATGATCGACAGGTCGGTTTGCGCGCCCTTAAGGCCCGATAGTGAAGTGTAATGACATGGTTATGCTCCCGGATTTTTAGATGTGGATGCGGCCTTGATGTCCGCTAACAAGGCGGTCTGCGCGCCCATTTGTTCAGAAATAGATTTCAGTGCGGCGTTCATTTCCGAAATGCCGGCAACGCTTGAAAATTGCGCCATTTGCGCCACCATTGCTTGGTTATCGACCGGGCTGAACGGGTCTTGTTCCTTAAGCTGTGTCGTCATCAGCCGCAGGAAATCGGTTTGGCCCAATTTCTTTTCGGCCATGTCTTTGGACAGGACGGGTAGGTTTTTGGAATTTACAGGTGCAATGCTTGTCATGATTTATGCCTTTCATTGGCCTAGGCGCAGGGTTTCGCTGATCAAGCCTTTTGCGGTGGCAAGGACCTGCACATTATTTTGATATTGGCGGGAGATTTCGAGCATCTCGACCATTTCGGCGGTGCTATCGACGGCTGCTTCCCAGACATTACCGTCTTGATCGGCAAGCGGATGATTGGGGTCGTTGCGCTTGACCGGCTTGGCGGTGCTGGTGTCGATCCGGTCAACCTGAACAGTAGCGCGGCCAGCCTCACCCATGACCATGCGGAACACAGGCTTCATTGCGCGAAATGCCTTGTCCTCACTGCCTGATACCGTGCCCGCATTGGCAAGGTTTGAGGCAGAGGTATTCAGCCGAACAAGCTGCGCCGCCATGGCGCGGCCGCTGATATCAAAAATTGAGAGACCTTCGGCCATCTTCATTCCCCTTTCAGCGCGCGGGTAAGGGTGCCGATGCGCCCTTGCAGAAACGAAAGGCTTGACCGGTACGCGAGCGCGTTTTCGGCAAAGGCGATTTGCTCCGTCGCCATTTCTACGGTGTTGCCATCAAGCGATGCCTGGATGGGCACACGGAAACGCATCGCGCTTTGTGTTGATTGGCCATTTTCAGCGAGCTTGAGCGCTGAGGAAAAATCGATATCGCGCGCCTTGTATCCCGGCGTCGATGCGTTGGCGATGTTAGACCCAAGAACCGCCATGCGCTGCTCACGCAACTTCAGCGCGGCCGCGTGAATTCCGAATATGTTATCCAAAGCCGGCATAGCCGCTCCTTTCGTATCTGCATCCCGCCTACGGGTGCGAACGAAAGAAGGTTTGCAATTGCTGTGCCAATTACATAAAAACCACTATTTTTCAGTGTTTTAATTACCAATGACGTTTGCCTGACAACTGCGTGTCAAAATTCAGACGCTGGCTTTAATCGCGGCGCAGGAGGAACACGGCATGCTGTGCGAGCAGATTGGCAAGGCGTTCATTCCGCGGCTTGTCACCTGACAAAAACCACTGGCCTTCAATCTTGATATTCCGCTCTTCAAGGAAACTGCGGAAATCGTCGATGGTCACGTGGTGGATGTTGGGCGTGTCGTACCACCGGTGCGGAAGTTGCTCCGTCACGGGCA
>JAZKGS010000121.1:0-13248 GCA_040385805.1 Pseudomonadota bacterium
AGACCATGGCACATAAAAAAGCAGGTGGTTCGTCACGCAACGGTCGCGATTCAGCAGGCCGTCGCCTTGGCGTGAAGAAGTTCGGTGGCGAAAGCGTCATCGGCGGCAACATCATCATCCGTCAGCGCGGCACCAAGGTATATCCTGGTTCGGGCGTTGGCCTTGGCAAAGACCACACCTTGTTTGCGCTTGTCGAAGGCCGCGTGCGATTCCACGCCGGTAAACTCGGCCGCAAATATGTGTCGGTCGATATGCCAGCGATGGCCGCCGAATAAGCAGGACAATCGATACCGGGTTGTCCAGACGGATGACCCGGAAATCATGTAAGGTGGTTTCCACCTTTGAACAGGGAGACGGGTCAACCGGTCTCCCTTTCTTTTTGTCTGTCTCCCTGTTCGATGCCTCACAAGGGCGACTGTAACATGGCTGTCGCTTTGTCGTGCAAAGGGGCAGCGCAGAACCGGAGAGAAACAATGTTCGCGAGGACCGAAAGATTATTGCTACGGCCAAGCTGGCCCGAGGATGCAAATGAACTGTATCAAGCGATTGCCGATGAGGGCATCGTTCGCAATCTTGCAAGTGCGCCATGGCCCTACACCGCAGACGAAGCGGTTCGCTTTGCCACGCAAAAGCATGACGAGCTTTATCCGGCCTTTTTGTTGATGCTGCGCACGAACGGCGCGCCACGTCTGATCGGTGCGTGCGGCATTGGCAATCATGAGGGCGATGCGGAGTTGGGTTATTGGATCGCCCGGCCTTATTGGGGCCTTGGCTTTGCAACCGAGGCGAGCCGCGCTGTCATCAACATCGCCAAGACCATTGGCCATCAAAAGCTGATCGCCAGCCATTTCACTGACAACCCGGCATCAGGCAAAGTGTTGCGTAAGCTCGGTTTTCAAAGCACTGGCAAGACTGTATTACGGCATAGCAAAGGCCGCCGCGAGGCGATGACCTGCGCAACGTACGAAATGGCATTGGATGAGGCGCGTTCGGAACCCGCCGTTATGCCGCGCGTCCCCGCATTCAGCATCCGTGAGCATATGGAACGGCTCCAAGCAGCCTAGGCTGCAACCGCGCCCTCGGCACTGTTTGTATTGGGTTGATACTCGGGCACCAGATCGCGCAACAGGCTAACCGCTGCATCGCGGTTGCCTGCGTGAACATGCGCTTCAAGCTTGTCCAATGCGTCCGACAGTTCTTCCCAAGGCATGTGCCCTTCCATGGCCTGCATGATCCGCTTATGCTTCGTCGGCATAGGATTTTCGCCAATGAGGAGTTCTTCAAAAAGCTTCTCGCCGGGACGAAGCCCAATTTCTTCAATCCCGATGTCGCCATCGGGATTCTCGTCATTGCGCACAGTCAGGCCGGACAAGTTAATCAGCGTACACGCAAGATCATAGATTTTAACGGGCTTACCCATGTCGAGAACGAACACTTCGCCGCCCTTGGCCATACTTCCAGCCTGAATCACCAGTTGGGCAGCCTCCGGTATTGTCATAAAGTAGCGAATGATTTCCTTGTGGGTGAGCGTGACTGGCCCGCCATTGGCGATCTGTTCCTTAAACCGCGGCACAACCGACCCACTTGAACCAAGTACATTGCCGAACCGGACCATAGTGAAACGTGTTTTTGAACCTACCTTGGCTTTCGCCTGAAGGATTTGTTCGCACACACGCTTGCTCGCACCCATGATATTGGTCGGCCGGACCGCCTTGTCGGTGCTAATCAAGATGAAATGTCGAACATCATGTTCTTCCGCAGCCCGGACAAGGTTTCTGGTGGATATGATATTATTACCCATGCCGGAAATTGGATTGTGCTCGACCAAAGGTACATGTTTATACGCCGCGGCATGAAAAATGGTGTCGGGCCGGTAGGCAGCGATAAGCGACGAAACAGGACGCGCAGCCGTCGTGTTGATCAATTCAGGGAAGATTTCAATGTCCGCACGGAAAAAGCCCGCAGCAGCATTTTCGCGCAGTTCCTGATCAATTTTATATAACGCATATTCGGTCATTTCGACGAGAATGAGCTTTTGCGGCCCAATCGCCATGATCTGACGGCATAGTTCACTGCCGATCGAACCGCCGGCACCTGTGACCATGACGGTCTTGCCCAATATCGTTCGACCCATGAGAAGGTCGTTAGGGGCAACGGCGTCGCGACCTAACAAATCGTCGACTTCGACCTCGCGCAAATCGGCGATCGAAACCTTGCCCGCCACAATGTCCTGAATTTGCGGAAGCGTTTGGACATGCACGCTGAACTGCTGAAGGGCATCGACGATACCCTTTCGCTTGCTACGGCTCATCGACGGAACGGCGAGCAAAATGTCGGTCACACCGAGGCGCTCTACTTGAGTCTCCAATTCGCCTGAGTGATATACCGGGCTACCGTCCAGTCGTTGGCCGCGCAATCGGCTGTCGTCATCTACAAAGCCCAAGAGATACATTCCAGGATAATGCCGTGTAGACAGCGCCAGCTGCTGCCCCGCGCTACCTGCGCCATAAATCAGCACCCTTTTGGGTTCACCATAAAAGGCGCGCTGCCCCAGAAGATCGCTGATGATGTAGCGCACGACAATGCGGCTCATGACAAGCGCAAGAAAGAACAGAATGGGGACCAGAATACCGATCGTCCGCGGCACGCCGGGCTGACCAATTACCGTAAATATCACGGTCATCAAAACCAGATATATTCCGATCGCACGGGCAAGCTCTGTGATCGTGCCGGAGCCTGCGAAGCGAAAAATCGATCGATAGACACCCAAAGAAAGAAAAATCAGGGGCCAAATCAGAAATGAAACCAAGAGCACGCTGCGAATGGGCGAATTCCAAAGCTGCCAATCGCCCAAACGCAAGGAAAAGGCGAGCCATATCGCAAAAACACAAATGACCGAGTCTACCGCAAAGGCGATGATCTTTTTGGAACGGCGGTCTAGATTTGCCAACACCGACAAGGCAGCAATTACCTCGGCCGAAACTCTATGCGCATTTGCCTTAGGTTTTCGTGACATAGTTTATAAGCATTTCACTGTGGCATTGTGCATCGCTGATAACAGACAATGCACATTTTAGGAGGCGGAAAATATCGTAATGTAAAAAACTATTCAAGCAGCGCGAATGCTAACGTCCGTATAGTTAACAACGTCTTTCGCCATGTCTGCTCACTTGCGCGTTTCGCAACACCCTTGGATATGCCCGACAATTGGCGTAGCAATGTAAAATGACTGGGGAAGTGGCGAATATGGCGACTGAGGCATCCAAAATTGTTGATATAAAAGACGCAGGACTGCCGCGTAGGTTGAGTCCGGAAGCAAGCCGGATGGCGGCGCTTGAGGCGGCGCGCAGTCTGTTGCTTGAGGCAGGACCACAAGCGGTTACTTTGAAGGCAGTGGCCGGTCGCATTGGACGGACACACGCCAATTTATTGCATCATTTTGGCTCGGCATCCGGGCTTCAGCGTGCGTTGGCGGCATATATGGGCGATAACATTCGCTCCAAAATTGGTGAGGCAGTCGTGCAAATGCGCGGCGGAGTTGTCACGCCGCACGAACTGGCAGATTTGATCTTCGACCATTTCGATCGCGAAGGTGCGGGCGCGCTGGCGTCATGGATGCTGCTGTCCGGGAATGAGGACGCGCTCGACCCGATTGTCGAGGCGATTCACAAGCTTGTCGACGAAATCGCCGAAGAGGGACATGCTGACACATCGCTGCATGAACTGACGCTTGAAATGGTCCTGATGGCGTTAGGGGATGCGCTGCTCGGGGGGCCATTATCTGCTTCGCTTGGCCTGCCGCGCACTGCAGGCAGGCAGATCGCTGGCCGCAAACTCGCGGCATCGTTCGATGAATGGCAGGCGCAGCTTAAACCTTAAGTTTGCGGTCCGGTGCGATAATATGCACGGTACCAATCCACGAATTTTTCGAGCCCTTCAGCCAACATAATTCTTGGCCTATATCCGGTCAGCGCATGTAATTTCGAGACGTCGGCATATGTGGCCGTGACATCACCAGGCTGCATTGGCCGCATAATCTTGATCGCTTCGCGCCCAATCACTTTTTCGAGCGTTTCGATCATGTCCATTAGCCCGATCGGGTGGCTGTCGCCAATATTGAGAACCCGGTGTTCTCCGCGCGGCGGCGGGTTGTCCAGCGCGCCAATAATGCCATCGACGATGTCATCTATATACGTAAAATCGCGTGCCATGGCACCATTGCCAAAGACTTCGATCGCCTCACCCTTGAGAATTTTTTGCGTGAAGATGAAATAGCCCATGTCGGGGCGACCCCATGGACCATAAACGGTGAAGAAGCGCAGCCCCGTCTGCGGAAAGCCATAAAGTTTTGCGTAGGATTGACTCATCAACTCGCACGCCCGTTTGGTCGCAGCGTATAGCGACACCGGGTCAGTGGCCGGCTGATCTTCCTTAAAACCTTCACCGCCGATAGGCTGATCGCCATAAACAGCGCTGGAGGATGCATAGACCAAATGTTCAAAACCCTCGGCATTGCGGCACGCCTCCATCACCGACAAGTGACCGGCCACGTTTGATCGTTCATAAGCGAAGGGATTTTCGAGGCTGTGGCGTACCCCAGCCTGCGCAGCGAGATGTACAATGCGCGTGATATGATGATCACCGACCAACGCGTTCATTTTCGCGGAATCGGCAATGTCGATCTTTTCAAAGGCGAAGCTGTTAATCCCGGCAAAGCTCGCCAACCGCGCTTCTTTCAGTGCAGGATCATAATAATCGTTGACGATGTCGACACCAATGACGCGCTCACCGCGGGCCAATAGCTGGTGTGCGACCGCATGGCCGATAAAGCCGGCTGCACCAGTTACAATTATGGGAGACGTCATACCAAAACCCGTCCCTGCATATCATGCGCCATGAACATCGTCAGCTTGACCGCGACAGGACCGATTTCAACCGGTGCAACATGGGCGTGACTATGGGAATGGTGAGCATCGTGCTCGCCACCGCCATCAACAACAATGCGGTAAATGTCTCATTGGTGATAATCTGTTTATCGAGCAGAATATTTGCAAAAATAATCATAATCAACGCCTTGGTTTGTAACAGCCAGCCAATCAAAGACGCCTCACCCTTTTCCCATTTCAATATACGACCCGCCAGATGCACGCCAGCAAGTTTGCCGGCAACCGAGGCAAACAGCAGCAAAGCCGCTGCGGCAAAGACCGCCACGCCGCCAATGTCCCAATTGGTCCGCAAACCTGTGCTGAGGAAGAAAACGGGCATGATGGCGAATAAAATATTGGCGCGAAAATCATCCATCCGCTTCTGATTGAACCATTTTGCGTCAAGGATGGCGCCAGACAAAAACGCTCCGACCATATAATGCAGCCCTGCCCAATCGGCAGCTAACCCGGATATAGCAAGCCAGATAAACCCGATATACCAGCGATCATTTTCTGAAACGCGGCGCATCAGCGCGCGGACGAGATACGCGGCAATCGTGAACAGCACCAGAAACAGGCCCTGACGCCCAATCCGGTCCCAATCCAACAAGATCAGCGCAAGCACGCCCCAAATGGCAATATCGTCGAGACTGGCATAACGCAGCACGCGCTGCCCCAAGGGCTTACGCAGAACCTCAAGCTTTTCCATGAGCAAAATCAGAATAGGCAACGCAGTGACGGCGCAGGCCATACCAATGCCGACCAAGGCCTGCCAATATTGTCCTTTGGCACCTATCCAGCCGGCCCCCGTGTTCAGCAGGACGAAGGCAGCGACGCTTCCGAACAGCAGCGGCATGAACAAGGCGAGGCCCGACGTAATGCCTGTTTCACGCCGGTTCTTCCACGCTTCGGACAAATCGAGCTCGATGCCTGCCACCCAAACGAAAATCATGACCGCCCACCAGGCGACGCCATTCAGCGCAGCGACAACCTCTGGCCGGAAAACAAAGCTGTAATATTCGGGAAAAACGGCGCCCAAGACGCCTGGCCCAAGCAGGATGCCGCAAATAATCTGGACTACGACAAGTGGCGCGTAATATTCGGTCTTACCAACCCGCCAGATAAGATAAGGCACTGCAAATATTAGGACCATTGCCACGAGGAACACCTCAGTGACGGTGACATTGGCCATTTGTTATTCCTCCCCGCGCCCTGGGGGAGGTCTCTAGCAAATGATAACCGTTTGAATAAGCGTTTTTATAGATTTATGCGGCGCGGCTCTGGTTCATCGCTTGTATCCAAGCGCGCGCTTGTCGCTGCGCCTCGGCAATTTCGCGCGCAGTCATGTCGTCGGAAATATCAGCGCGGCATATCATTGCCATTTCGCTGCCGTTAAGCGCAGCAAGATTGAAAAACTTATGTGCCTCGATCAGATCTACATCAACGCCGCCACTTCCGGTCGAATAGGCAACGCCCAGATCATATAATGCATCTGCGCTGCCGCGTATCGCTTCGGCCAGACGGCTTTCCATCAGAAAATTTGCGCTTTTGATACTGTTAGCCATGATAATTATCCCCCCACACCCACTGTGAAGACCAACTTCGCCGAACATGGATAATAAAAGGTTAACGAAAAGCGCTAAAACTACCTCCGATATGGTATCTGGTTTCGCCTCTCTAAACTGCCAGATTGTCAATCAGGCGTGTTTTGCCAATTTTGGCTGCCCCCAACAATCGCGCCGGTCTTCCGCCAAAATGGTTCAATTCTTCCAATGTACTTGCATCGGCCAGAGCGAAATAATCGACACGGGAAAAACCAGCGGCCAGGACATCGGCAGTGGCCTTTGCCAGTGTTTGTTCCACATCATTGCCCGCCCTGATCTTCTCAGCCGCTTGCTGTAACGCCGCTGGCAGGGCCAAGGCGGCGACCCGTTCGTTCGCAGTCAAATATGCGTTGCGCGAAGAGAGCGCCAAGCCATCGGGGTCACGAACGATCGGCACGCCCATGATTTCCAGCGCAAAATCGAGATCACGCGCCATCTGCCGTATGACGGCCAGTTGCTGAAAATCCTTTTCACCAAAAAGCGCGACGTCTGGCTGAACCTGATTGAACAGTTTTGCCACTACTAAGGCGACACCGTCAAAATGGCCCGGCCGCGCACCACCGCAATAACCGTTGCTTGGTCCATCGACATGGACCTTAGTCGCAAAGCCCGGCGGATAAACGGTTTGCGCATGCGGTGCCCATAATATGTCGACGCCAGCGGCGCGCAGCAGTTGCGAATCCCGCTCCATCGTGCGCGGATAAGCGTCAAGGTCCTCATTCGGCCCAAATTGCGTTGGATTAACAAATATCGACACGACCACGGCATCAGCATGTTGCCGCGCCGTATCGACTAAAGTCATATGTCCGTCATGCAATGCACCCATGGTCGGAACCAATGCGATGCGCCCCTTGGCCGACCGCAGTTTCGAAATATTGTCCCGTAGTGAGTCAAGTTGATTGATGATTTGCACGGATAGGCCGCCTTGTTTAATGGCTTTTGGGAACCCGCCTATGCGGGACGGCGTGGCGGCATTTCAAGGCAAATGTCGGGTAGGCAGGAATTTGGGGCAGTTTGGGGGAATATGGCCAAGGCACATCACATCGTATTTGCGAATGAAAAAGGCGGGACAGGCAAATCTACGACAGCAGTCCACGTCGCCATCGCTCTGGCCTCACGCGGCGCACGTGTGGCATGCATCGATCTGGACTCGCGGCAGCGCACCTTATACCGTTATCTGGAAAACCGGCGCGATACGATGACTCGCCGCAAAATCACTTTGCCAATGCCGGCTTTCGAAGTGTTTGAACATGATTCGCAGGCAACGCTTGAACGCCAGGTCGAACGATTGGGTGAAGAGAATGATTTCCTCGTTTTCGACACGCCCGGACGTGATGACAAATATGCGCGCTTTGTCGCAACGCGGGCCAATACATTGGTCACGCCAATCAATGACAGCTTTGTCGATTTTGACCTGATTGGCCAGGTCGACGCCGAAAATTTCAAAGTTCGCAAGTTAAGCTTCTACGCTGAACTGATCTGGGACGCCCGCAAGGAACGCGCCAAGGCCGATGGCGTGACCATTGACTGGGTCGTTGTGCGCAACCGCTTGCACAATATGGAGGCGCGTAATCAGCAGCGGATGACCGACGCGCTGGCTGAGTTGTCAAAACGCGTCGGGTTCCGTTCGGTGCCGGGCCTTAACGAACGTGTGATTTACCGTGAACTGTTTCCATCGGGCCTGACGTTGATCGACAAGGGCCATCTTGGGCAGTTGGCGACAGCGCATATTGTCGCGCGGCAAGAATTGCGCGAGCTGGTCACTGGCCTTGCGCTTCCCGAAATCCAACAGGCGGCCTTGGTGTAATGGCGTTTCTCTTCATTCTCGCTTTACTCGGACTTGGCTGGGCGGTGTGGAAGGGCAAGCTTCGAAAGCAGCAATTGCCCCCTATCTTGCTTGGCCTTGCCGGCGCTTTTCTCGCGTCGCGGGGAAGCCTGCTGATTGGCGTGGGCGCAATCGCAATTGCCGCGACCTGGTATCGCGGGATGACGTGGCGGATGCTTGGTTCGGCTGCGAAACAGAGCGATCAGGCTGCGATCGACAACGCCCGCTTCCTGCTTGGCGTGTCACGTTTCGATAATGCAGAACGTATTCGTGAGCGTCACCGCACGCTCATCGCGCAAAACCACCCGGACACGGGCGGCAGTGCCGAACGCGCCGCCGAATTGAACAAAGCGCGCGATCTTTTGTTAGATGATTTGAACAATAAGCGGCTTTAACTGCCACTCTCCCCGCCTAACAATATAGGAATCTTATGACGCATAATTTCCACCCCACGTCGCTTCGTGAATATGACATTCGCGGCATCATTGGCGAAACATTGGGGGAGGCAGATGCCTATGCGATTGGCCGTGGGTTCGGGACATGCCTCGTGCGCGCGGGCGGAAAAAAGGCAGCAGTCGGCTATGATGGCCGCGTTAGCTCGCCCATGCTTGAAGAAGCCTTGGTAAAGGGCCTGAACGATAGCGGCGTGGATGTCGTCCGCATCGGCATGGGGCCAACGCCAATGCTATATTATGCTGAGGCCATATTGGATGATGTAGATGGCGGCATTGAAATAACCGGCAGCCATAATCCCGCCAATTATAATGGCTTCAAAATGGTCCTTAAGGGCAAGCCGTTTTTCGGCGCCGACATCCAAAAGCTTGGCCGCATGGCGGCGGCGAAGGACTGGATCGATGGGACGGGCACTTCGGAACATTTCGATATCCTTGACCAATATGTTGCCCGCGTGGCGCAAGCCGCACCGCAAAAGGCATTCCGCATCGGTTGGGATGCAGGCAATGGTGCGGCGGGACCGGCAATTGAAAAGCTGGTCAAGATGTTACCAGGTGAGCACCATCTCTTGTTCGTGGATGTAGATGGCCAGTTTCCCAATCATCACCCCGATCCCACCGACCCAGCGAATCTGGTCGATTTGCAACGGCTTGTCGCGGAGAAGAAACTCGATTTCGGAGTAGCTTTTGATGGTGACGGCGACCGCATTGGCGCGATAGACGGCGAAGGCCGTGTGATCTGGGGCGACCAGTTGCTACAAATCTACGCAGCTGACGTGCTCGGCGAAGTCCCCGGCGCAACGATCATCGCCGATGTGAAGGCATCGCAAGCCTTGTTCGACCGCGTCAGCGAATTGGGCGGGCAACCCTTGATGTGGAAAACCGGCCACAGCCTGATCAAATCCAAAATGAAGGAAACAGGGTCGCCGCTTGCTGGTGAAATGAGCGGGCATATTTTCTTCAAACATGAATATTATGGTTTTGACGACGCGATTTACGCTGCTGTCCGGTTGATGTCAGCATCAGCAAAGCTCGGCAAAAGCGTCACGCAATTGCGCGGTGAAATGCCCGTGATGATCAATACCCCTGAAATGCGTTTCCAAGTTGATGAAAGCCGTAAGTTCGCGGTCATCGACGAAGTGCTCAAGCGCCTGTCTGCGGATGGCGCAGATGTGAACAACACCGACGGCGCGCGCGTCAACACGCCCGATGGCTGGTGGCTGCTGCGTGCATCGAATACGCAAGACGTGCTTGTCGCGCGTGCCGAGGCATCATCCGAAGAAGGCCTCGAAAGACTAATGGCGCAGATTGATGCGCAATTGGCGGCATCGGGGCTGGAACGCGGAGAAACTGTCGGGCATTAAGCCCATCGTGCAGTTACCACCTATCATTCTCGACTGGTTCGACACGCGCGGATGGCAGCCGCGTCGGCATCAGCTCGAGATGCTGGACGCAGCAAGCGACGGTCGCCATGCCCTGCTCGTGGCAGCGACGGGAGCGGGTAAGACGCTGGCCGGGTTTTTGCCGACATTGTGCGAATTAATCAAAGATCCGCGCACCCCGGCGAAGGCCGGGGTCGATATCCAATCAGATGATTCTTTATCCAAGGCTGGATCCCGGCCTTCGCCGGGAAACACAGAGCCTCAAGCTGGGCTTCACACGCTCTACATCTCCCCGCTCAAGGCGCTGGCAACAGACGTTCGCCGCAATCTGCTCATCCCCATCGAGGAAATGGGCCTGCCCATCCGCGTTGAAGCGCGAACCGGCGATACGCCGTCGGATCGCAAAGCACGACAGCGCGTCAAACCGCCGCACATATTGCTGACTACGCCCGAATCGCTGTCGCTGCTGCTCAGCCATGAAGACAGCGTGCATATGTTCGCCACGCTAAAGCGCGTGATCGTCGATGAAGTCCATGCCTTCGCCAATGGCAAGCGCGGCGATCTGCTCAGCTTGTCGCTCGCGCGCTTGCAGACGCTAGCGCCTGACATGCAGCGTGTTGCCCTCTCGGCAACGGTGGCTGACCCCGACGACTATCGCGCATGGCTGGCGCCCAATGGCGACATTGACCAGGTACGCTTGGTCGAAGGCGAGGCCGCAGCGGAGCCTGACCTCACCATCCTGTTGCCCGAAGGCCGCGTGCCTTGGGCGGGGCATAGCGGGCAGCATGCGATCCCGCAGCTCATCGAAGAAATCGGCCGCAACAAAATCACACTGATATTCTGCAACACGCGCTTCCTCGCAGAATTTATCTTCCAGAAATTGTGGGACGCGAATGAGCCGAAATTTGCCATAGGCATTCACCACGGGTCGCTGTCGGTGGAGGCCCGGCGCAAGGTCGAAGGAGCCATGGCCGAAGGCAAGCTACGCGCATTGGTATGCACGGCCAGTCTCGACCTTGGCGTGGATTGGGGCAATGTCGATTGCGTGATCCAGATGGGCGCACCCAAGGGCTCGTCGCGCCTGCTGCAACGCATTGGCCGGTCCAACCACCGCATGGATGAACCCAGCCGCGCGATCCTTGTGCCTGGTAACCGCTTTGAATATCTTGAGGCGCAAGCAGCCTTTGATGCAGTGACCGAAGGCATGCGCGATGGCGAAACCTTCCGCCCCGGCAGCTATGATGTGCTCGCACAACATGTCATGGGCATTGCCTGCGCTGGGCCATTTCATGAGGCGGAATTGCTGGCGGAAGTGCAATCGGCTTTGCCTTATTCGGCGCTCGATGCCGCGACCTTTGCGCGCGTAATCGCTTTTGTCGCAACCGGTGGCTATTCGCTGAAGGCCTATGACCGGTTCCAGAAACTGGCCAAAGACCCCGACGGCAGGTGGCGGCTGTCACACCCGCAATTTGCAGCGCAGCACCGCTTTAATGCAGGCATCATTGTCGATGCGCCGATGCTTGAGATCCGGTTCCGCAATGGCCGCAAATTAGGCAAGGTCGAGGAATCCTTTGCCTCCACGCTGAGTCCGGGCAACACGTTCACCTTTGCGGGTATGGCGCTTGAGGTGGAATCGATCAAAGACCTCGACCTCATCGTGCGCGCCGCAACCAAGCCAGCGACCAACATCCCAAGCTATATGGGTGCGCGCTTGCCGCTGACGACACATCTGGCCGGGCGGGTGCGGCAGATGCTGACGGACAGACCGGGCTGGGCGCGCTTTCCCGACGAAGTGCGCGAATGGTTGGAGATGCAGGACTATCGCAGCCAGATGCCAAAATCCGGGCAGTTGCTGGTCGAAACCTTCCCGCATGACAAGCGCCATTATATGGTGACCTATCCGTTCGAAGGCTGGAACGCGCACCAATCCTTGGGCATGTTGATCACGCGCCGGATGGAGAGCCGTGGGCTGATGCCCATGGGCTTTGTCGCAAGCGATTATGCCTTGGGCGTGTGGAGCCTGAAGCCAATCACTGACCCGCGGCCGTTATTCTCTGCCGACATTTTGGCAGACGAATTTGTCGACTGGGTTGAGTCAAGTTACCTCCTCAAACGCGCCTTTCGCGAAGTGGCGGTAATCAGCGGCCTTGTCGAACGGCAACATCCGGGCAAGCGCAAAACGGGCAAGCAAGTCACCTTTTCAACCGACCTCATTTACGATGTCCTGCGCAAATATGAACCCGACCATCTGCTGCTCGAGGCCGCTTGGGCCGACGCGCGGACGCGGCTGACCGATGTCGGGCGGCTTGGCGATTTACTTGACCGCGCTGCGGATACGATGCTGCATGTCGACCTTGACCGCGTCAGCCCGCTCGCGGTGCCGTTGCTGGTGATGATTGGCCGCGAGAGTGTGGCGCAAGGGTCGGTTGACGATGCGCTGTTGATGGAGGCGGAGAGCCTCGCCGGTGTGGCGATGACGCCTTAATGGAAACATCCTCCCCATCGCAAGTCGATGGGGAGGATTTAGAGCGATTAATTCAACAAATTCTGTTTCCAGAACATCAACGACGCCCAAAACTGGTAATCGACATTTTCCTTCTTCGCAAAACCATGCCCTTCATTCTTGCCGAGCAAATGCCATGCAACGCCGCCATTGTCGCGGATGGCCTTGATGATCTGGTCTGCCTCTGACGCTGGCACGCGCGGGTCGTTGCCGCCGGTTACGACGAACATAGGCTTGGTGATCTCATTCACCCGCGTCAGCGGCGAAATTTCGATCAGCTTGGCACGCTGCACGGGATCACGCTCGTCACCATATTCAACGCGGCGCAAGTCGCGGCGATAGCTTTGGGTGTTTTCAAGGAAGGTGACGAAGTTCGAAATGGCCACGATGCAGTTCGTTGCCCGCAACTGGTCCTTGAATTGCACAGCCGCCGCGTAGCACATGTAGCCGCCATATGACCCACCCGCGAGACCAAAGCGCGACGCATCAAGCGATGCGTCCTTGCCCAAAGTGGTCAGAAACGCGCCCATGTCCTTCACCGAATCCTCGCGCTTGAA
>JAZKGS010000122.1:0-1680 GCA_040385805.1 Pseudomonadota bacterium
CCCTACAGGGAACACTGCGGCACGGTGGCGGTTAACTTTACATCGCAACCGTCCGTACGCTGACGCTGTTATCGCTTTGGCATTTCGGACAATCCCGAAAGGATGCCGTTATGAACAAGACACTTTTATCAACATTGATCGCAGCGACCGCCATGACTGGCGGATGCGCCACTTATGGCAGCGGATCGGCTTATGATGATGGCGGCTTTGGCTATTATGACCGCACGGCGTACCAACGTTATGGCAATTATGATTACAACCGTCCCGACCCATCCTATAACGGCTATTATGCCGACCGTTATTACCGCGAGGACCCCCGCTATCGTGAACGTCGTTTGACCGAGAATGACCGCATCTATCGTGGCCAGAATGGGCAATATTATTGCCGCCGTTCGGATGGCACCACAGGCCTGGTTGTTGGTGCGATTGCGGGCGGTGTGCTTGGCAACATCATCGCGCCAGGTAACTCCGACACGCTAGGCACAATATTGGGCGCAGTTGCAGGTGGTGCGGCTGGACGCGCGATTGACCGGAACGAGGTGCGTTGCCGCTAAGATAGATCGGGTTTCCTGTCCCGCCCTGTTTAGGGCTGCGACCGTGTCGTTTGTATCTTTTGCGGGCGCTTTGCATTCGCTGCGTGACATTCGCTGGTGCGGAGTTAAACCTTGAGTCATGACGAACACTAAAAACCCCAACTGGTTTGACATCAGCATGGATGCGTGGGCACTCGCCGCCGAATCCAATATGGTAATCGCGATGCGCATGGGCAGCATTGCGCTTGGCGGGCCGACTGCGGCGCGTGAGGCGGAGCGGATGGTGTCGGAGAAGGTCGCGGCGAACATAGCGCTTGGTTGCGACCTTATGACCGGAAAGCTTGGGTCAAGCCCCGAGGCGATCATGAGCGGCAGCATTGCGCATTATTCGAAAAGCGTGGTTGCTAACCGAAAACGGCTGGGCAAATAATGCGGTTGCGGCCAGTGTGGATTTTTGCGGCACCACTTGTACTTGGTGCCTGTAGTGGCGAACCGCAGACAGCGGAGACAACAAAGGCCGAAGTTGTTGCGGACGCGTCACCGCCGCCAGCAGCCGAGGTACCGACATCCGTCCAAGACAGTCCAGCGCTTGCTGTGGAAGCAGAAGGGCTTCGTCTGTTCAACAAGCAAAGCGGTTCAGCGCGCGCCATCGCCTTCGGCACGCCACGCGAGGACGTGCTGAAATTGCTCGCCTTTCGGGGGAATCCTGAAACAGGTCAAAATGGGGAATGTGGGGCTGGACCGCTCGATTTCGCAAATTGGGACGATGGGCTTGGTCTATTTTTCCAAAAGGGCAAATTTGTCGGCTGGAATCTAAATTCGCGTGGGCAAATAGCCATCACTACCGCCAGCGGCATTGGCGTCGGCAGCAGCCGGGCTGATCTGGAAGCGGCTTATGCGGCAGAAATTTCCGAGACAAGCCTAGGTACCGAGTTTGCGGCTGGAGAATTATTCGGCATATTGGATGGCAAGGACGAGGCCGCGAAAATCACCAACATGTGGGGCGGGACAACCTGCAACTTTCGTTAAGGCAGATTGGCCTAATTGACCGCGCGGCGATACAAATGCCAGGTCGCATGACCAAGCACGGGCAGGGCGATAAATAACCCTGCAAATAGGGGCAGCATCGCCAGCGAAAGCGTGATGG
>JAZKGS010000122.1:1780-10651 GCA_040385805.1 Pseudomonadota bacterium
TATCATCCAGAAACTGAAGGCGACGAAGACGATGGCGCCCATCAGGATCAACTGCTCATCGCCCTTGCCCCCAAGCGCACCGAGCACGCCGCGCCAGTTAAGGGGTAAGCCAGCCTCACGCCTTCTGCTAACTTCATAAAGCCCGACCGCGCTGAATGGTGCAAGCAATGGAAAACCAGCCATGATCGGGATCAGCCACCACCCTTGGCCAATGCTCGACAGTCCGTAGACCAACCCCAACCCGCCTGCGACGTAAAACGCAGCGAAGAACAAGCCATATACGGGGTAAGCCGCGAAATCCCGCCAACCTGCGACAAGTACATCGCGGATATCTTTTGCTGTCAGGTTTTGCGCCAATATCGCTGGTGCAACTGCGCTTTGAGCCATCATCGTCGTTCTCCCCCTCATGAGTCGACTATAATGCACCAATGCTGCCGCAAATTGCGGGTTTCGGCAAGGATTGGAATCGTGTGCTCAGCTACCGGCGTCGGTGTCGCGACGCATATGTTCGCCTTGACCGCTATTGCGACGATCCGCCCGGCCTTTCTTCTGCGACAGCTTGATACCGCCAAAGATGGCCAAAGCCACCATGATGGCGATTAGCGAATAAGCGATGATAAGTCTGGTTTCCATGGGAGGCTCCGGCTGCGACGATTGTCCGAATATATTTCCGGTGCGAATTTGGGCGCATACACGATTGGGCGCAGCATGGTGCATCTAATGTGAACTGTTCATCGCAAACTCCCGCAACATTTTTCAGTGATGGACGAAAGTGCCAATGCGGCGCATGCTTCGGAAATTCAATCGCCACAGGGAGTATTCGTGATGGCCAAAATAATCGGTCTTGGCGGCCTGTTTTTCAAATCAGACGATCCGGATGCAACCAACGCGTGGTATGCGTCCGTGCTTGGTATCCCAGTAGAGCCGTGGGGCATAGTTTTTACGCCGGAGGCAGCCGCGGCCCAGCCCGGCGCGGCGACAGTGTTCTCAGCCTTTAAATCCAGCACGGACTATTTCGCCCCGTCGGACAAGGAATTTATGTTCAATCTAATGGTGGATGACCTTGACGGTATACTCGCGCGCTGCGCGGATCATGGCGTTACGCCAGTGAAGACGTTTCACGACGAAGCCAATGGCCGATTTGCCCATATCATGGACCCGGAAGGGCGTAAGATCGAGCTTTGGGAACCAAAGCCGATGCAGTAAATCGACCGGCCCATGGGGAACTCGCTCAACCTCCGCGCGTTGTCTTGCAAACCATAGCGGAGGAACACATGACCGACATATTTTCCATACTGAAATCAGACCACGACCTACATCGCGAGATGCTGTCGAAGATTGCAGCAATAAAAAGCGATTCGCCCGAGCGCCGCGATTTGTTTGAGGCATTCCGTATCGAAGTGACAGCGCATGCTGCTGCGGAGGAGCAATCTTTATACGCAACGATGCTAGCTGATCCCGATCTTCAGGACGATGGCCGCCATTCGGTTGCCGAGCATAAGGAGATTGATGATCTCCTCGGCGAGTTACAGAAAACCGACTTGGACGATGCCGCGTGGAACACACAATTCAAAGAACTTCGTCATCGTTATCAACATCATATCGATGAAGAAGAGGAAGAAATGTTTCCCGCCGCCGAGAAGGAATTTAACAAGGCCAAAGCCAAGGAACTCGGCGCCATATTTGACCGTCGCAAACCAGTTGAACTCGCCGAAGCCGAGACCGCTGAAAATGGAGGCGACAAGGAATAAGTGGCGAAATCAGGTTCTAGTTTGCACATTGTGGAAATCAGGCGTATACGGGTCAAACGCTATCGTCGACCGCGACGGATTTTTGAGGCGCGTTTCTGGTCAAAAGATTGGAGCGTGCAACGTTTTTCCTACCACGACTTGGCTACCCACTTGGCGCTGTTGTCAGGTGGTCACCTGTTTCGTGAAAGGAACATCTTATGCCAGTAGGCACCGTAAAATTTTTCAATGCAGACAAAGGCTATGGCTTTATCGCGCCTGATGGCGGCGGTGACGACAGCTTCGTTCACATCTCGGCTGTTCAGGCAGCTGGCATGCACACGCTCGATAAAGAACAGCGCGTGAATTTCGAAGTCGAAATCGGCCGCAACGGTAAGGCTTCGGCCATTAACCTGTCTTCAGCTGATTAATCAGCCGAAAAGCGAAAAAAAGGGCTGCCGAATGGCGGCCCTTTTTTTGTTTATCGTGCTCACGTTTAGTCGAACAGCTCTTCCAAAAACGACTTCTTTCGCTTTTTGTACGGGTAGCCGTGACCATAGCCCTGATGCGGCTGACCATAGCCTTGTGGCGCAAACCCGCCTTGCGGTGGTGGTGGTGCAGCTTGCGGGGCAGGCGCTGGTTGCGTGGGCATTTCGGCAGCGGCGCTGCGTTCGATTATTTTGTCCAATTCACCACGATCAAGCCAAACCCCACGGCATTGCGGGCAGTAATCGATCTCGACACCTTGGCGATCACTCATAACAAGTGGCACCTTGCATACAGGGCAAGGCATTCCAACGGCTGGATTCATTTCGGGTCTCCTCTTCACTAATTGAAGCGGTCCGACATCGCCGTAAGGTAACGACCAGAGGGGCCCGGCCCGCAATAGGGAGTTGGGAACGGCCGAGCCAATTTTCAAGAACTATGCTGTTAATTCAGCACTGCACCAGTCATCCACATTGCCGACAAGACGATGATTGCCAGTAAAAGCGAGATAGCGAGTACATAACGAACACCCTGGTTTTTAACTCCACCGCTCGCTTCTTCTTCTGTTACATCAATTTTGTCGCCATCTTTGTGCATGTTCCGACTCCTTCTCTTACTGGTCTCGCAAGATGAAAGCCGAACCTAACAGAAGAACGCGCAAATTGTTAACGGGATTTACGAAATGGCCAATCCGTTACTGTGCCAACCCAAAGTGCCAGCCAGATTAGCACGGGCTGAAAGGTCAGCCTTGGTCCATGATACCACCAACCTAGCGGATCGCCGCTGAGCGAGATGCCGTTGATTGCATGGTTAAAGTTGGCCGGCCAAACGCACAATGCGTATATCGCTAGACCAATGCCCGCCCATTTGCGTGTCTGCGGGATTATGAGGCCCACTGCGCCTGCGATTTCAGCGACCCCGGTAAACGCGACCATGAAGACGGGGTAGGGCACCCAATCCGGCGTAATAGCCAGAAATCCGCGCGGTGACGTGAGGTGGAGAATACCTGCCCCAAAATAGAAAACTGCTAGCAATAGGCGCAGTCCGGCACGCATCATCAGCGCTTCCGAACGAATTCTGCGCGCAGCACTAGCCCCTTTATACCATCGAAACGGCAGTCGATTTCCTGCGCGTCGCCTGTCAAGCGGATGGACTTGATCAGCGTTCCGCGCTTCAAAGTTTGACCCGCGCCTTTAACAGTCAGGTCCTTAATCAACGTCACTTGGTCGCCATCAGCCAGGAGGTTTCCGACCGCATCGCGCACTTCGACGGCGCCGTCTGCGTCAGTTGCAATCTTGGCGTCGGCGGCGCTTATCCATTCGCCCGATGCTTCGTCATAGACATAGTCTTCGTCAGTTGCGTCGCTCATGATGCAGTTATTCCTTGTTGGCTCACCCCTGCCGTAGCGGCATTTCCCATCACGTGAAAGCCAGTTGCAATTTGCAACGATGTCAGTAAGATTTTTGCATAAAATGGAGAGGCATATGGCGCAGGCAGAGACAACAGTAGACGTTTTAATTGTGGGCGCGGGCCTTTCGGGCATTGGCGCTGCGGCGCATCTTACGATGCAATGCCCCAACAAAAGCTATGCTATTGTGGAACAGCGCGCCGATATGGGTGGGACCTGGGATTTGTTCCGTTATCCTGGCATACGATCAGACTCCGACATGCACACCTTGGGCTATCGTTTCAAACCATGGCTGCACGAAAAAACCATCGCTGATGGCCCTTCCATTCATCAATATGTCCACGAAACCGCTGATGAATATGGCATTTCGCCGCATATTCATTTTGGTCACAAGGTCATTTCGGCCAATTGGTCGAGCGCCCATGCCCGCTGGCATGTAACTGCCAAGGCTGTGGATGGCGGCGCGGAACGCCATTTTGCGGCGCGATTCCTGTTCATGTGCGCTGGCTATTATGATTATGATCAGGGTTATAAGCCCGATTTTGTCGGCGAGGCGGACTTTGGCGGTCAAATCATCCATCCGCAGCATTGGCCAAAGGATTTGGATTATAAGGGCAAGAAGGTAACGGTCATTGGCTCAGGTGCCACGGCAGTAACGATTGTCCCTGTTATGGCGCAGCAAGGTGCCCAAGTGACGATGCTACAGCGGTCCCCTACGTATATGGTGTCACGACCCGCGATTGACCCATTTTCTAAGTTTGTGCGCAAGATCATGCCGGAGAAGCTGGCCTATGCGCTCACGCGGTGGCGCAATATCAATATGCAGCGGTTCACTTATTATTACGCGCGCAAAAATCCAGCCAAGCTGGGCGAAAAGCTGGTCAACATGGCGCGTGAATCGCTGCCTGCGTCGGTTGATGTCGACACCCATTTCGTGCCGAAATACGGCCCATGGGAACAGCGCCTGTGCCTTATACCGGATAGCGACATGTTTACGGCGATTACTGAAGGAAAGGCCGAGGTGGTCACGGACCATATCGACCATTTCACCAAGACCGGCATTCAGCTGAAGTCGGGCAAACATATCGAATCCGATATCGTCATCACCGCCACTGGTCTGAACCTCGTCACCATGGGCAAGACCGCGATCAGCGTGGACGGGGAAGCCGTCAATTTTGGCGAGCATTTCAATTATAAGGGCGTGATGTTCAATGACATCCCCAATTTCGCCAGCGTATTTGGATATATCAATGCGTCATGGACGCTGAAGACCGATATTGTCGCCGATTATGTCTGCCGTTTGCTGTGGAAAATGGACGACAAGAATGCGCTTGTGGCAACGCCGGTCCTGGATGATCCGCATATGCCAAAACTGCCGTTTGTAACCGATTTCAGCTCAGGCTATTTTGCCCGCAGTTTCGACAAATTGCCAAAAAATGGTGACCGTCACCCTTGGCGTGTTCTGCAAAATTATGCGGCAGAGAAGAAAATCCTGACTGAAGATCCCATCGATGATGGGGTTATGGTCTTCTCAGCTCCGCATTATGTGGGCAAGCATCATGACAACGCGGAAACGCTTATCGCTGCGGAATGACAGAGTGCTGTCGGGCGTTAAGATCGCTCGTCAGACGTCGGTATACGGACGATAGCTGCCACCCGGCGCGTTTCGGTGACCTGTTCAGACGCAACCAGGTGCGTGCGATTGCGCACAAGCCAGATCAATGCCGCCAGCCCCAGAAGAGACACGACGGCAAGGGCAATGCGCCCATAATTTACGACATTTTTCATGGTCTGGGCGTGCGCTATGATTTCCGGCCGCTGCGCAACAATCTCCGGTTGCTTTTTGGCAGCATTTACATCCCAATAATCGATCATCTGTTTATTGCCGTGACGCGACAACCGCACCTCCGCCGTGATCCAGTTTTTGCCGTCTTGGCCAGCAAAAGTCACATAATAGCCAGTCCCCTGAGGTTGCTGAAGCGCCGGTTGTAATCGCGGCGATTTTTTCAGCAATGCAGACATTTCGGCGAACTGGACTTTGCTGTCCACGAGGAAACCGGGCGCGACATATTTTTCCGCCGCCTTTTGGTCGCCACGACGCACGGCGGCAAAAAACGGGTCAATAACCGCAGCTATTTCCTCGGGCCCTGCTGCGCGCGTGTCTTGGACTCTGTTACATGCAGACAGGCCGATGGTCGCAAACAAAAGCATGAAGACAAGAAAAACACGCGACATTTCCAAATTTTCTCCCGTTCACGTTCTATGTCCGCTAACGCTCTCTTCATGCATTACGACAATCTAATCCAGCCTGACAACGGGCAAGCCGCTACCCTCATTCACTTGACCGACAAAAGCCGCTTTGCAACTTGGCTTGCGATTCAATCTGACGCCATCCGCACCGCAGTCAAGGCGCAGAAGTTTGAGGGCAGCCCGAACGATATAGCTATCTTGCCCGGCGAGAAACCCAGTGAATGGTCTGTAGTCGCTGGCGTTTCGGATGCAGCCGAACCGGGTGTGTGGCATCTTGCAAAGGCAGCAGACAGCCTGCCTGAGGGCACATATCGGCTCGCCGATTATGACGCGAGCGAGGCCATGCTTGGCTGGATGCTTGGCCAATATCGCTATCATGAATATCTGAGCGAGCCGAAGCTGACGGGGCCGCGCATATTGCTGGTCAAGGAGCCTGCCCGCATTCACGCGACGGCGTTGCAAGCCGCAGCGACCGCATTGGTGCGGGATCTTGTGAACCGGCCCGCGGGTGACCTCGGGCCGAACGCGCTCGAGGCCGAGGCAAAGCGTATCGCAAAGGCGCATAAGGCAGAGGTGACCGTCACCGCTGGCGAGGCGCTGGAAACCGGCTATCCGCTCATCCACGCCGTCGGCAAGGCGGCGATGCGAGATCACGCGCCGCGCCTGATCGAAATCGAATGGGGCGACCCGCGCCACCCGCGTATCGCGATTGTGGGTAAAGGCATTACGTTCGACAGCGGTGGGCTTGATATCAAACCCGCCTCCGGCATGAGGCTCATGAAAAAGGATATGGGCGGCGCGGCACACGCTCTGGCGCTGGCAGAGCTTATCATGGCCGCGCATCTACCCGTGCGGTTACACATGCTTGTCGCGGCGGCGGAAAACAGCATCGCAGGCAATGCCATGCGGCCGGGTGATATCATCAAAAGTCGTAAGGGTATCACCGTCGAAATTGACAATACCGATGCCGAAGGGCGGCTGGTGTTGGCAGATGCATTGACCAAAGCGATTGAAGATAAGCCTGAGATGATCGTCGATTTCGCCACGTTGACCGGTGCGGCGCGCGTTGCGCTTGGGCCAGATCTGCCGGCGATGTTCAGCAACGATGACGGCTTGGCAAATGCGTTGCTTGCGGCATCGAAATCAACGGCTGATCCACTCTGGCGGATGCCTTTATGGGCGCCATATATGGAAATGCTCGACAGCGACATTGCCGACACGTCGAACAGCGGCGGCGCCTTTGCTGGCTCAGTCACTGCAGCGCTTTTCTTGCAGAAATTCGTGCCCGACAATGTGCCGTGGGTCCATCTCGACACCTTTGCATGGCGGCCCACCAACAAACCCGGCAGGCCAAAGGGCGGAGAGGCGCTTGGATTGCGTGCGGTCTTCGGCTATCTGGCGGAAACATATCCGGCACGTTAGGGTGCCATAACATCATTTGATGTGTTCCCCGGTGCATGCCGGGGTCCAGCCCAAGCAGGGAATTCTTTGTTTTGGTAATGGGCCCGGTCTTCGCCGGGGAACATGTTACAAGGTCAGGAACATAAGCAGTTGGCAGAAGGTCAGATAAAGGCGGGGGAACGGCCTATCTACACATTGAGCGGGCACAGCCTGGTCGGCGACAAAAGGACAACACCGATCCGCGGCGACCTTGCTGACATCAGTCTGGCCGGCAAGCTTTTCGCGCCGCATTACGCCGTGCCGATGCTGCGCACGGGTATTGCGCCCGTCACCGAAATCCATGCCGAGGCACATGCAACGTCCATGCCCGTGAGTGCATTGATGCATGGCGAGGAATTTGCCGTGCTTGACGTCGCGGGCGAATGGGCGTGGGGCTATTGCCTGCACGATAATTATCTTGGCTATGTCCGCTTTGCCGAACTGGGTGATGACTTCGACGCCACGCACATCGTCAGCGCGGCGGCGACGTTATTAGTGGCCGCGCCAACAACAAAGGCGCCAGTGCTTGCGCGTTACCCCATGGGTGCGCAATTGCTCTGCGGTGCCCCAAGCGAATGCGGCAAATATCTCGCGTGTGAAAACGGATTTGTACCGCGCATACATTTATCCGAAATCGGCTTGGTGGGCGCCTCTCCCTCTGATCTCGCGGAGCAACTTGTCGGCACACCCTATAGCTGGGGCGGACGCAGCGGCGATGCGATTGATTGCTCCGGCCTTGTGCAACTGGTGTTTGGCCTAAAGGGCATCAAGGCCCCGCGCGACGCGGACATGCAGATGGCCGATTTTGGAGAAGGTTTGCCAGAGGGTACAGCGCTGGAACGTGGTGACCTTGTGTTCTTCCCGGGGCATGTTGGCATCATGGCGGACGACCAGAATATCATCCATGCAAACGGGACGGCAATGGCGGTGAGCGTCGAACCACTGGCAGACGCATCGGCGCGGTTTGCGGAGCATGATGCGCCGATTTTGGCGCGGAAAAGGGTGATATGGTGAAGTCCTTTTATCCGTTCGTGCCACGCCAACCCTGCGCGACGTCCCATCCCCATCCGTTCGTGTCGAGCGAAGTCGAGACACCGCGAGGTCGTGCGCGCTTTCTTTGTGTCTCGACTACGCTCGACACGAACGGGTTTGGAAAGATAGCGGTATGACCAAAACTATCTTCATCGACGGTGCATCCGGGACCACTGGCCTTGAAATTGCTGACCGGCTGGCTGGCCGCGCCGAATTTACACTCGTCACCTTAGACGACGCAAAACGCAAAGACCCCGCCGCCAAGCGTGAAGCACTCAACGACGCCGACTTCGTGATTCTTTGCTTGCCAGATGACGCGGCAAAAGAGGCGGTGGCCATGACAACGTCCAGCCACACCCGCATCATCGACGCATCGACCGCATTCCGCGTCGACCCCGATTGGGCCTATGGCTTTGCCGAATTTTGCAAGGGCCAGCGCGAACGAATTGCGTCGGCGCGACTGGTCAGCAACCCCGGCTGCTACCCAACCGGATTTTTGGGGCTGGTCGCGCCTTTGGTGGCCGAAGG
>JAZKGS010000123.1:0-37212 GCA_040385805.1 Pseudomonadota bacterium
CGCGTGAAGCCGCCCACGCCATTCACTGCGCGCTTTTTGGGTAGGGGTAGGATTGCTGCCAAGCGCGCGGCCTCTATCCGGGTGAGGTTCTTTGCAGATTTCTTGAAATAACGTTGCGCACCGGCTTCTGCGCCATAGGTGCCGATGCCCGTCTCGGCGACATTCAAATATACTTCCATGATCCGGCGTTTGCCCCAGATCTTTTCGATCAGGAATGTGAAATAGAATTCAGGGACTTTACGTAGATAGCGTGTCCAGCCTGACCCTTGCCATAAGAACACATTCTTGGCGGTCTGCTGGCTTATGGTCGAGCCGCCGCGCATGCGGCCGCCCTCTTTGTTACGCGCCAATGCCTGTTCAATGGCTTCGCGGTCAAACCCATCATGGCTGCAGAATTTGGCGTCCTCGGCGGCTAGAACCGCGCGCACGAGATTTGGAGATATGTTGGAAAGCGATGTCCAGTCACGTTTTGCGCCCTTGCTGTCGAACAGCATCGTCACTGTGGTCGGTATGGGAATTACCGCATACACCGCCGTAAGCGCGACAGTGCCGCCAATGAAGTAGAGTGCGCCTTTAAGGCTTGAGCGCAAGAAACGGGCGGAAAGCGAACGCTTGGTTTTTGTCATTCCCAAAAACTAGCGCAGTGCTTTCCGCCCGTCATCTATTTTTACAGATAGTTAGAAGGCGAGGAGGAGCCGTTTCTCACCAGCGATACGCAACATCGCCTTTTGCAGCTTTTCAAACGCTCGCACTTCAATCTGGCGCACGCGCTCGCGGCTGACGCTGTAGGTCTGGCTTAGTTCTTCCAGCGTCTGCGGCTCTTCAATCAAGCGGCGCTGCGTCAGAATGTGCTTTTCGCGCTCGTTCAAGCTGTCCATGGCTTCGGAAAGCAAAGCATGGCGCATATCGCCTTCTTGCGCGTCGGCAACGCGCTCGTCTTGTAACGGCGTGTCGTCGACCAGCCAATCCTGCCACTGGCCATCGCCATCTTCGCGCATCGGGACGTTCAGCGAGGTATCGCCGCCCATCGCCATGCGGCGGTTCATGTTGTTCACTTCTTCTTCGGACACACCAAGGTCGGTCGCGATTTTGCGCAACGCTTCTTGATTCAGGTCGCCGTCCTCGAACGCTTGAAGATTGTTCTTCATGCGGCGCAAGTTGAAGAAAAGCTTCTTTTGTGCAGCCGTGGTGCCGATTTTCACCAAGCTCCAGCTGCGCAGGATGAATTCCTGCATAGACGCACGGATCCACCACATCGCGTAGGTCGCGAGGCGGAAACCACGGTCGGGGTCAAATTTCTTCACGCCTTGCATCAAACCGATGTTTCCTTCGGAAATCAGCTCGGACACCGGCAGGCCGTAGCCGCGATAGCCCATGGCAATTTTTGATACGAGACGAAGATGGGACGTAACCAGCTGCTCGGCAGCTTTGGTGTCGCCATGTTCTTGAAAGCGCTTGGCGAGCATATATTCCTGCTCGGGCTTCAAGACCGGAAATTTCCGGATTTCGCTCAAGTAACGATTAAGGCTCGCGTCACCCCCAAGGGCAGGTATCGTAGCCGGAACATTCTTTTTAGCAGACATGTTTTCCTCTTTCATTGTGCCTCCCGCTGGGCCTCATCAAGCACCCGTCGGCAAAGCGTTCCCTTCGAGACTTCTATAGCTGAAGATGGCTTAACAGAAGCTGCATGTCTTCTGGTATACCGCATTCAAACCGTAAAGTTCCGCCGGTGATGGGATGAATAAACCCCAAAGAGGCCGCATGCAATGCCTGCCGGTCGAATTTGGCTTGATTTGGACCAATTCTGTAATGGTTTTGTCGATTAGAATAGACGCTATCGCCAATCAGTGGATGTCCGATATGGGCCATATGTACGCGGACTTGATGGGTCCGGCCTGTCTCTAGCGTGCATTCAACCATCGCGGTTTTCGCAAACGCCTCCGCCATACGGTAATGCGTGACCGCGTGTCGGCCTTTCGATTCTGGCAGTACGGCCATTTTTTTGCGATTTGTGGTGGACCGGCCAATTTGCGTGCGGATCGTACCAGCAGGCGGGGCAGGGATGCCGCTTACGATGGCAATATATTTGCGTTCAATGTCATGCGCGGCGAATAGCTTTGCCAGCCCCTCATGCGCGACGTCGCTTTTTGCGATCACCAATAGCCCTGAAGTGTCCTTATCGATGCGGTGGACGATGCCGGGACGTTGCACCCCGCCAATGCCCGATAGCTTGCCGTGGCAGTGGTGCAGAAGGGCGTTCACGAGCGTTCCATCGCTATGCCCTGCGGCGGGATGCACAACCAGCCCAGCCGGCTTGTTGACGATGATGAGATGCTCGTCTTCGAATACTATATCTAAGGCGATGTCCTGTGCGATTGCTTTGTCGGGCACCGGGGCAGGGACGTTGAGTTCAAACGTCTGTCCGGACATCTTCTTGCTACCAGCATCCGCGAAGCTTTGCCCGTTGATGCGCAAAGCGGCATCGGCAATCAGCGCCTGAATGCGCGCGCGCGAAAACTGCGGCAAAGCCGTAGCCAGAGCACTATCAAGCCGCCCTTCGCCCAAAATGCCTGTAAATATGGTATTTTCCCCTGACATCGCATAGACATGGGTGATGGCATTGCATTTATCAAGCAACGACTGGCGACAACTTTTGGACTGGGCAGAATGTGCAGGGGACCACGAGTGCTGCGGTATATTGCGTGGCGAGGGTGATCGGATTGTTTCAGTGGAGTTAGCGAAGAATGTCGCCGCCGATCCCACGCGGCATTTTGAAATTGATCCCGCTGCATTGATCTCAGCGGGTAAGGACGCGAGAACCGGCGGTTTTCCTGTGTTGGGATATTTCCATTCGCACCCCAATGGCCTCGCCGAGCCATCCGCTACAGATATTGCGCAGGCTGCGCCTAACGGCCTCATTTGGCTGATTATCGCCAGTCACACCATCACAGCTTGGCAACCTGTAGTGAAGGGTGCTCGAGTCAGCGGATTTACCCCCGTAACCTTGGTTGTGGAGGGTTGAAACCCCTGCCAACTCAGTCCATGAGCGGCGGCATCCCGCCAGACACCTTCAGGAAATGTATTTAATGTCCGAGACCGAAATCGATTTTGCCAGCCTGCTTTGCTCACGCCTTTGCCATGATCTTTTAAGCCCAGTTGGCGCGATGAATAACGGCCTCGAGCTTCTGGCTGACGAGCATGATCCCGAGATGCGCCAGCGCTGCATGGATTTGCTCGCCGAAAGCGCAAAGGCAGCAGCCGACAAGCTCAAGTTTTTCCGCTTGGCCTTTGGCGCCGCTGGCGGGTTTGGCTCCGACGTTGATCCCAGGGAAGCAAAGCTGGTGATTGAGCCATTGGTAACGTCAAGCGGACGTACTGTGCTTGAATGGGCGGTGCCTGCGCAAATGATGCCAAAGCGCGCCGTAAAAATTCTTCTGAATTTAGTGCTCTTGGCTAACGATGCATTGGTGCGCGGTGGGACCTTGTTTGTTGGTGCTGAGGCACGCGACGGCGAGCAGGAAATCGTCATTCGCGCCAATGGACCCAAAATCGTAATGGACTCGGCCATACGTGAAGCGTTGACTGGTAAACTAGACCCGTCTGTCGTTGACTCGCGCACAGCGGCCGCCTGGATGGCGCATACGCTGGCGTTAAAGGGTGGCGGCATGGTCCAATTGGCAGAGCCGGATGCGGAACATCTCGTCATCGGCGCACTCATCCGCACATAGATAAAAGGCGTCTCTCAACGTCTTTTTAACCATATGTCGCCAACAGTCGACCAACCTTTCAGGGTGGGAACGATGGACGACTTGTTGGATGACTTTATCGCGGAAACACGCGAAACGCTTGAATCGCTGACAAACCAGCTAGTTGAGTGGGAACGCCGTCCCGACGACAGGGCGTTGCTCGATAGCGTTTTTCGCTTTGTCCACACCGTTAAGGGAAGCTGTGGGTTTCTGGACCTTCCACGATTGCTGCGGCTCAGCCACGCCGCCGAAGACGTCCTCAGCGCTGCGCGTCTTGGCGATGTTGCGATATCAGAACAATTGGTCACAGCCGTTTTGGCGGTCATCGACCGGATCGCAGAATTAACTGAGGCATTAGAAACGGGTATCGCCATTTATGACAACGACAGCGAACTGATTGCTGCTGTTCTTACGCATGTGCAGCCGGAAGGCGTATTCGCCGAAAGTCTGAAAAATACACCCGCATCAGACGAGATTATCAACGATATTGCTTTTGGCGAGCCTGCTTCACCCGGGAGATCACGAAGCGTCCGCGTGTCGCTTTCGCTACTTGATAAGTTGATGAGCGGCGTGTCCGACATGGTGCTCGCGCGAAATGAGGTTTCGCGACAGCTTCGAAAAGCGGGTAGCAGTGGTGATCTAGAGCTGTCCTTTGGTCGGTTATCCGCCTCGGTAGCTGAGTTGCGTGATGCGGTTGGCATGATGCGCATGCAGCACATTGATAAGCTTTTTTCCTCGCTTCCAAGATTGGTTCGGGACCTGTCGATTGAATTGGACAAGGAAATTGACCTGCGCATTGATGGAAGCGAAGTAGAGGTTGACCGTGAGATGGTCGAGGCGTTGCGGGATCCTCTAACACATATTTTGCGTAATGCTGCCGATCACGGAATTGAAAGCGCTGAGGAGCGACGTGCCGCTGGCAAAAGCCCAGTCGGCCATATCAGCATTTCTGCGCGGCAATCAGGCAATCAGATATTGATTGAAGTGGTCGACGATGGCCGTGGGATAAACATAGAAAAACTGGGCAAACGGGCAATTGCGGCCAAAGTCGTCACGATGGCGAATTGGCAACAAATGTCCATGCGCGCTCAGCTAAACACCATATTTGCGCCAGGCCTTTCGACGGCAGACAAGGTCACGTCGATATCCGGCCGAGGCGTTGGCATGGATGTCGTCCGAAGCAACTTGCAGACCATCGGTGGAACGATTGAGCTGGAGAATAATGAAGGCACTGGTCTTAAGCTGACATTGCGGTTGCCGCTTACCTTGTCGATTATCGCTGGCCTGTCAGTGCGTGCGGGTGACCAGATATTCGGCGTTGCGCGTAGCTCAGTGGTCGAAATGGTTTCGGCGTCTAATGTGAATGTGAAATTTGAGGAACTGGGCGGCCAGAAAATTGCCTGCATTCGTGGCAAGCGATATCCTTTTAAACCGCTCGAAGACATATTGGGAATCGACACGCGGGCGCAATCAATGGGCGAAAGCCGTACGCTGATCGTCATGCGCCCAGCCGTCGGCGCAACCTTCGTTTTGGAAGTGGCTGCCGTGATCGATAATGAGGAGCTTGTTGTAAAGCCGGGGGCACCGTTGGTCATGGCAAATGGCCTGTTTGCAGGGACCTCGCTTCCCGATAATGGGCGGCCCATGTTGCTTTTGGACGCAAGTGGGCTGGCGGCTGCAATGGGGCTGAATGCTGTCCATCAGGAAGAGGTTGGAACGCCGGAAAATCAAGCTGACACAACACCAAAGGGTCCGTCAGCTTTATTATTTATTGCGACCGATGGCCGCAAACAGGCAATCCGCTTGTCTGCCATTGAACGCATCGAAGATGTGGATATTACCCAGATACAGTTTGTAGGCGGACGACTACGTCTATCCGTCGATGCCAAATTATACGATCTTTGGGAATGTGAAGACCAAGCGGAGGACAGGCTCGTAAATGTTCTAAAATTGAGCGATGGTGAAAGCAGTTGTTACCTGGCCGTGCGCGAAGTGCTCGACATTTTTAGCATCACCGGTGACATTGTACCAAGCGCTCAACCCGAACAACATGAGGGCGTGATTACTGTTTTTGGCGAAGCTGTAGAACTGCGCAACATATTTGGCTTTTTTGAAGAGTCTGACCGCCGCCGCCGGAAACGCGGTGTCGCTCCCCTGTGTTTCATCGATTGCGCTGATGACGCGCAATGGGAACGAACGATATTAGCGCCGTTACTGACGGCGTCTGGCTATTCCGTCAGTTTTGACCGCAGCGATGAAGCACATGCTGCCATTTTATTGCATCGCGATATGGCAAAAGACGCGGCAAAGCCGGATGACCCAAGGACTTTGCACCTGCGCAATTCCCGTCATGCAGCGCCCAGCACTATTGCAAGCGTGTATCGATACGACCGTGTTGGCCTGATTTCTGCGATTGAGGAAAAACTGGCGGTGGGTGCATGACTAAGAAACTTTATTTAATCGCTGATCTGGCCGGGTCGCGAGTTGCAATTGAAAGTGGACTTGTGGAATCGGTGGTGCATGTGCCCGACATCGTTCCGGCGCCTATGAGTGATCCGTCTATCGCAGGCATATTTGCGTTGCGCAGCCGAGTGCTAACCCTCATCGATACGCAGTTTCTGGTGACGGGGGTTCAGGTTCCACCACACAAAGGCGCGCTGGCCGTCATAACGGAAATTGCCGGACATCAATATGGGCTGTTGGTCGACAAAGTTCATGACGTGGTGGCGATCGACACGGAGCAAGCCGAAAGTAGCATCACCGCGCCCTCGTCATGGGCACGATATGTCACGCAAATCGCAAATAACGATGGTGCTTTGGTCATGATACTGGACACACGCGCGCTTGTGTCGGGACAGGTCGCGCTGGCTGAATAAACTGTTGTAGTTTCTTGCCTGCATTAACGTGTCGATAAGAACAGAACGATACTGTCTCCACTTCGGATATTATTTTTGGTGAGATCGCATGAAATCCTGTTTGATCGTCGACGATAGCAAAGTCATCCGCAAGGTGGCACGCCACATTTTGGAGACCATGGAATTCAGCGTTTCCGAAGCCGCCGACGGTCAAGAAGCCCTCGATCACGTCACCCACGAAAAGCCTGACGTCATTTTACTTGATTGGAACATGCCAGTAATGAGCGGCATGGATTTCCTGCGCGCTTATCGCGCGACGATAGACACGCCTTCTGCAAAGGTCATTTTCTGCACCACCGAAAATGGCATCGCCCATATTCAGGCGGCGATTGACGCGGGCGCAGACGAATATGTGATGAAGCCATTCGACCGCGAAACGCTTGAGTCGAAATTGCAAATAGTCGGCTGCATATAATTGCATATGATGTCCGCGCTGCAGACACTTGACGGCCCAAGGCCAAAGCCGTTTTTAGCGCCGATCCGGGTCATGCTGGTCGACGACAGCGCTGTTGCGCGTTCCATTTTTGCGCGCGTTTTGGGTGATCAGCAGGGTATCCAGATCGTCTGCGAGGCTTCCGATGCGGAAAGTGCCGTTGCTCTATTGGATGACATCGATGTGGATATCATCTTGCTGGATATCGAAATGCCAGTGCGGTCCGGCCTCGATGCGCTCCCCGATATCCTTGCAAAAGCCAACGGCGCGCGGGTTTTGGTTGTGTCCGCTTTTGCCGAAGAAAATGGGCCTGCCGCTGTCCAGGCGCTATCGCTCGGCGCATGTGACACGTTAGCGAAGCCTGGTCGGGCAGGGTTTTCCGGGCGATTTTCGGAAATTTTAGTCGACAAGGTCATGCGCTTGGGCCGTTCAAGACAGGACCCCAATGAAGGCCGCATTGTTGTTCGGCCAAATTTTGATATTCGCCCCATGTCCCGGCCACGCTGCATTGCGATTGGATCTTCGACTGGTGGTATTCCTGCAATCCATCATATGTTGCGTAACTTGGACCCAGATCTGGATTGCCCAATATTCATCACACAACATCTGCCAGCAGCCTTTATGCCATTTTTCGCGCGCCAGCTTGGCGGTATCACGAGCAGATCGGTGAAGGTTGCGGAGGTAGGCGAACGGGTAGAGGCCAATCATGTGTACGTTGCGCCAGGTCACGCCCATTTGGTGTGCAGAGCCGAGCGTGACGGCATCATCATCGATCATCAGGCGAGCTATACGGGAAGCCGCTATTGCCCTTCGGTTGATGCGATGCTTGAATCGGTTGCGCGGACATATGGACAGGACGGACTTGCCATTATTTTCAGCGGTATGGGCAATGACGGGCTTGCAGGCGCGCGCGCCTTTAGAACGCAGAATGCACCGGTTCTGGTTCAGGATATGCAGAGTTCCGTTGTGTGGGGTATGCCAGGGGCGATCGCCAATGAGGGGCTGGCGACAGCGATATTATCTCCGGAACATATTTCAGATATGCTAGCCCGCATGGCGACCGTGTCATGACATCGGCCGAAACCACGGCATATGGGACGCTCTCCAACATATTGGAAAAGCATACCGGCCAAACGGTATTGGCCAATCGGCACTGGCGGATCGACATGGCGCTTAAGCCGTTGATGCGCAAAAATTCGATTCCTGATCTTCAAACATTGGCAGCACTCATTGAAATCGAGGCCGATCCGAAATTAACCCGCGCTTGCGTGGAGGCTATGTTGAATAATGAATCGAGCTTTTTTCGCGATCAGCCCAATTTTGCGCTGCTGACGGGGCCAGTGCTGGATAATATGCGCGAGCACCGGATGGCGCGTAAAAGGCTTAGGATATGGTCAGCAGCATGTTCGACGGGCCAAGAGCCGTATTCATTAGCGATTTCAATATTGGAAAACGCCGATAAATGGCGTGGGTGGACCGTCCAGATTTTGGCGACGGATGTATCGACTTCTGCCTTGGCGCAGGCACGTGAAGGGCGATATTCGCAGTTCGAGATCCAGCGCGGCTTGCCTGTGGTGCAAATGCTTCGCTATTTTGAGCAGCAGGGCGAAGAGTGGGTTGCCAAAGATGCCTTACGCAAAATGGTTACTTTTACAGAACATAACATGCTGACGCCGGCTCGCCATTTTGGGCGCTTTGACGTGATTTGTTGCCGTAATGTCCTGATGTATCTCAGCGATGCTAAGCGCTCGCAGATATTGGAAAGCATTGCGCCATTGTTGGAAGATGACGGGTTGTTGATGCTAGGTGCGGCAGAAACAGTCATCGGCCAAACCCAGAAATTTCAGGCCAGCAAGGAATTTCGAGGTTTTTATGAAGCGGCACGCCCGATGGGTCATGTTGTAAAGACGGCCCAATATCACACTGCCTGATATTGCGCGAAACTTCCGACTTACCTATGGTTCCGGCATGACCATGATCTGGAACCCATCACCCAATTTTGGCGAGCGCAGCCTGCCTGTCAGCATGCTCGTTCTGCACTATACCGGAATGCAATCGGGTGCAGCGGCGATTGACTGGCTCGCGAACCCTGCGTCCAAGGTATCGGCGCATTATGTGGTCGATGAAGATGGCCAATTGGTGCACATGGTGCGGGAGGAACAACGCGCGCAACATGCCGGCTTGTCGTATTGGCGCGGTGTCACCGATTGCAACAGCGCCAGCATCGGTATTGAAATCGTCAATCCCGGTCACGAATTTGGCTATCGACCATTTCCCGAGGCGCAAATGGACACAGTCACAAGGCTTGTTGCGGAATTGGTCCGCACATACAGTATTGATCCGCGCAATGTTGTTGGACACAGCGACGTTGCGCCAGCGCGCAAGCAAGATCCGGGCGAGCTGTTTGATTGGGAACGGCTCGCAAAGCTCGGGTTCGCGATACCTCGCCCAACCACGAATTTGGTTGATCCCGGTTGGCCGGATGCCGCTTTTCTGCTCGCACTTGAGCGTTATGGCTATGGCATCACAGATGGCCGCGCCGCTACAGTCGCTTTCCAGCGCCGGTTTCGGCCAGAAAATATCGATGGCGTGATTGATGGGGAGTGCCGCGCGATATTGCTCAGCTTGCTCTTGGCGGTTGAGGGTAGTTCTGTTATCTGACCGACGCCAGAGGGTTGGGCGACCGCCGCTTAGTGGGTAACTGCTAAGGGGAGGAAAGTCCGGGCTCCAGCGAGGAACGGTGCCGGATAACGTCCGGCGAAAGCGATTTTAGGGAAAGTGCCACAGAAAATAGTCCACCGCATTTCGATGCGGCCAGGTCGAAACGGTGCGGTAAGAGCGCACCGCGTTTCTGGTAACAGGAACGGCATGGCAAACCCCACCGGGAGCAAAACCGAATAGGGGCGGCATATGGCATCCTCCTGCCAGTCGCCCGGGTTGGTTGCATGAGTGGCGCAGCAATGCGTCGCCTAGATGAATGGTCGCACATCCGCTTACGCCTTGGCTATAGCGGAAGACAGAACCCGGCTTACAGACCCTCTGGCTTTTTATCCCAAGCGCGATACGCCAAAAGCAATATTGTGATGACGATGGCTTCAATAATTATAGGCGGTGCGACGGGTGCGCTGTAGCCATCGATTGCGATGCTTACAAAGCGACCTAACAATGTTGCCATTAGCAGCAATGCAGCGGCGAGCAATGCGCTCTGGTTTTTGCGGACTGCAGCGAACAGCGTTAGGCATGACACCCCCAAAAACAATCCGCCAACGTCAGCACGTAAGTTGGCACGGCCAGTATTGCCAACTGCTTGCATGCCCCGCTCAGCAGCGACGACATCGAGGCTAAACCAATGCTGACCGACGCCAAGCAACGCAAACAGGCCAATAAAGGCGACTATCACCCTCGAAATTAATATCATGCTTCCCCCAAATTGACGCGCACGTCATCATTTACATATTGGCCTCAATATGTTCTGTTCTCTGCGAAGTAAATTCTAGAGGGGTAAGTCGATGTCGATTGTGGAGCGCGCCAAGAATATCCTGCTTAAGCCAGCCAGCGAATGGAACGTCATAGCGTCGGAACCTGCGAGTATTGGCGGACTGTTCACCGGATATGCCATTCCATTGGCCCTCATTCCCGTAGTCTCGGCAATATTGTTTACGGGGTTGATGGGTGTTTCGGCAGCCGACATGACTGGCCTTGGTGGAAGTAGCATGTCGATGGGGATTACCGCCATCGCGGGCATGGCCGTCGTTAGTTTCGTATTGTCGCTGATTACGCTGTTTCTGATGGGAACCATCGTTAAAATCGTATCGCCAAGTTTTAACGGAACATCAGACAAATTGCAGGCCATGAAATTGATGACCTACGCCAGTACACCGACGTGGGTCGTAGCCCTGGTCAGTTGGATACCTTTTCTTGGTGCGTTGGTGACAATCGCTGCAATCGCTTATGTCGTTTACCTGATTTATCTTGGCTTACATCCCGTGCTTGGTGTGCCGCAAGAAAAGGTCGCAGGGTTCACTGTTGTCATCGTACTTATCTACATTGTTCTGGCGGTTGTGATCTCAGGCATCATAGTGGGGCTGCTATATTCGATGTTTTTCGGCAACCCGATGATGGGCGGCGCATTGTCCGGCGCATAAATTGCATTTACGCCCCTAGCAAAATGCGCATGCCGTCGCTAAGTCGGCGGCATGGTGCGAACGACGCGACGTAATGATTGGGGTTTTCCCCGCTGGCGCGGCTACGGTAGTAGCAGCGAGGCCCAGCAAGTGCGCCTTTGTGACCGTTATGGTTGTAACAAGGCGGGAAATTGCCCCGCGCCTAAATCGCCAAACAACCCGGAACGCTGGATGTTCTGCGAAGAACATGCCGGCGAGTATAACCGCGGATATGATTATTTTGAGGGACTAACCAAAGAAGAAGCTGACGAGCGTGAGGCCAATGAGCGCCGCGATTCTTCAGGTTACAAGGAATCGGCGCATTATGGCTGGGCAGGTTCAGGCGATGGCAGCCGAAGCCGAGATGAAATGCATGCCCTCGATATCTTGGGCCTCGAAAGCGACTCCACCTTTGAGGACGCGAAAAAGGCTTGGCGCAACATTGCCAAGTTGACCCATCCTGACGTGAACCCAGGCAATGCCGATGCCGCCAAGGCGTTTCAGGCGGGGCAGGCTGCTTATGATGTCCTGCGCGTCGCTGAAGAACGCCGCGAGTGGAAGGGCTAACGCAGGTCTAGCCTGCGTAGCGCGCGGCGGTCTCGCGGATGAGGGCGATCATATTTGGAATACCCTGCGTCCGGTTTGAACTCAGTTGGTTTTTTAAGTCGAACGGGGCCAGCGAAGCCTCAATATCTGTGCCGAGGATCTCTGCGGCGTTTTTGTCATCAACCGTCTTTAGAACCAGCGCGATAATTCCTTTCGTAATCGCCGCATTGCTGTCCGCCATGAATGACAGCTGGCCCTTGTCGGTGACAGGATAGACCCAGACACTTGCCGAACAGCCCCGGACCAACGTTGCGTCCGTTTTGAGCGCATCGGGCATTGGCGCGAGTTCACGGCCGAGATCAATCAACAAACGATAACGGTCGTCCGCTTCCAAAAATTCATATTCTTCTTGAATGTCGGTAAGTGAGGTCATGCGCCACCGCATATGGCCGCACGGGTTAGATATCAATCCCCGCTGCGATAGCTTCAAGCCTTTTGACGCGTTCTTTTAGGTCCGCGACTTCGATCCGCGAGGTAGCAGACGGCACTGGCGCGTCGCTTCCACGGCGCACGATGTCGAGTTCGGCATGTTTCAGCGCAATCCAGTCACGCCATCCGCGCAGTCCAAGCGAGGAGACAATTCCGACCGAAAGCACCGCAAAGGCGCCGATAATGATGTAGAAATTGGGATCCTGTTCCATGGTCCTTCCTTTCGCCCTGCGTGCCATCAACGGCCGCGCAGTTCCTCAATCTGACGGTTAAGATCATTCGCGCTATTATTATCGGTCGCGATTCGCTCTAGAACCTGAATACGGTCCTTCAGCGTGCGAATTTCGTCCTGCATCTGCTGCGTTTCCGCGCTGTTCAACAGGCGATGGGTTTTGGTACCCATAAAGTCCTGATCCTCGACAATGCCATGTTTGGCTTTTTGCTTTGTTTGGATAATCTTGCCGATGGTGACAATAAGGATGATCGCAACGACCATTTCAAACGGGCCCATAATTCCTCCTTAACTTACGTTGCGCGGATCGCGCATTTAAAGGTTCAGTTACTTGGCCCGCGAAGGGCCTCTATTTCCCATGTCAGCCTGTGGCTGTCATCGACAACGATCTTTTCCACATTCGCGAGGCGGTCTTTAATGGAGCCAAGCTCGGCACGTAGTTGAGCGTTTTCTTGGCTCAGCAGCTTCACACGCTCAACGGCCTCCTGATCATTTTTGGGGTACATAGCCTGGCCCCAGGCACCGTCGAGCGGGTAGCCGTTCTTGATGCGCATCCATGTGGTAAGCACCCATCCGGCGGAAATTGAAACAATGCCGATGCCAATCATGGGGCCGATGGCCGTTATCATAGCGAGTTTATCGGGGTCCATCTCATGCCTCCTATATTAACGCAGTCGTTCGATTTCTTCTGACAAGCGTCCGGCCTTGTCGGTTACGATCCTTTCAAGAACCGCGACACGTTCTTCCAGATGTCCGATCTTGCCATTGAGCGATTCGTTTTCGTTGCTCAGCAGCATGATCTTGCGTTCGGCGTCTGCGTCTATGCGGTTCGATGTGCCGCCCCATTCATTTTCAAGCGGATAGCCATGCTTGGCTCGGATCCAGTTGTTGAGGAGCCATCCGCCATAACACAAGGCAACTATGCTCATAATTAATACAGGGCTGCTCCAGCTCATTTGAATTCTTTCCAAGGGAGGCGGCGGGTGACTGGGCGGATTGGGGTATCGCGGAAATCAACGCTCCAGTTGCGGCGGTCGGCCTCGCGCTTTTTCTGCGCGAAATGGCGGTAGGTGAACCATCCAATGAGGCCAAGAATGATGAGCGTGAACATGTGGTATCCCCTTTAGTGAGCCGCGTTTAGCGCAGGCTTTCGATTTCTTCGGCCAGCTGCTTGTTGTTGCTGACATAATAGGTTTCCATTTCGGCCAGCCGGTGGTCGATCTCGCGAAATCGTGAGCGAATGTCGCGGGTGGTGCGAGCGGGTGATTGACGTACGCCTTGCCAAAATTTCTGCTCCTCACGGTCATCAGTGTACAGATGAACTGGCTTCTTATTGGCCATCCAGGCAGTGATGACATAAGCGATCAGCGTCCAGGGAAAGCCACCCATCAGGGTGAGCATTACGGTGCCTAAGCGAACCCAGAGAACGTCAACGCCGGTATAGTCGGCAATCCCGGCGCAGACGCCTTTCCATTTGGCATTCTGCTTATCGAGATAGAATTTGGTGTGTTTCCCTGACATTTCAGCGGTTCCTTTCCAGCCTGCGCACATTTTCCGGGTCAAAATCTGGTGTATCGAGTTCAATGCGGCGTGGTTGCCATTCCGGATTTTCCTGAGCGACCAAGCGCTCCACGGTATCCAGGCGATCCTCCAGCCGGCGGGCCAGCTCATGCATATCGCCAAGCATCCGCTCATCATCGTTGGTCAATGTCGCGGCGGTTTTCCAGCGCGTGACATAATGGAGTACCAGCCATGGGAGTGCGACAAACAGCATTCCCACGACCATGACGGGGACGAGTACCTCTTCCATGGCTTAAACTTCCTTCTTTTCGTCGGCCTTCATGGCCTTCTTCATTTCTTCCAGTTCCGCATCAACGACATCGAAGCTTTCCAACGCTGCAATCTCGTCACCCAAGGTGCGCGGTGCGTCTGAACCAATCGACAGGGAGTCAGCATAGCCCTGAGCTTCGTCAACGCGGCGTTCGAGGACGTCAAAGCGCGAAAAAGCCTCACGCACCTTGTCGCCATTGTACATCGTGCGCAGCTTGACCTGATTCTCGGCGCTTTCCAGGCGTGTCATCAGCGCGTTCTGGCGGCTGCGGGCATCGGCAAGCTTCTTCTGCAGCTTGTGGATATCCTGCTCGGATGCCTTCAGCGCATCGTTCAGAACATCGACTTCAGCGGTCAGCTGCTCTTTCATGTCGGTCGCCTTGCGCTTTTCCACCAAGGCAGCCTTGGCAAGGTCCTCACGACCCTTTGACAGCGCGAGGTGCGCTTTGTCCGTCCAATCGGTTTCAAGCGTGTTGAGCTTGTCGATATGGCGGCGAAGCTCTTTCTGGTCAGCAATTGTGCGCGCGGCAGACGCCCGAACCTCAACAAGTGTTTCTTCCATCTCCAGGATGATCATGCGGATCATCTTGGCTGGGTCTTGCGACTTATCGAGGAGATCGGTCACATTGGCGGCGATGATATCGCGGGTTCGTGAAAATATGCCCATTGGGTAACTCCGATAATGTTTATTGGCGACTACATTTAAAAAGGGGCGACCGGGTACCTTTGGGAGGTAGGGGGGAGCTGGGGCACTCCGGTCGCAGGCTGTCGTATCAGGCAAGGTAGCTGACAACGATTGGCCTATTCGGTTGGGTTTGCACGGTCATCTCACCATCGTTGCGGTGGTTCAAAACTGATACCGCGTAGCTGGTGAAGATCATCGTGAACGACAAAGCGACCGCCAGCCATAGACGGCTATCTTGTCCGTTTGGATTGTTGCTGGTTCCGATATCTTTGCGCATCTTGTTTCTTCCCTTTGTTGCTTGCCGGGTGTTTTACCGACTTGCAGGATACTTTGCAGGGACCGTGCCAATTTGTCTATTTTCGCGCATTTCCGCCATTTGTCAAAAATTGTGACAGCGCATTGCTAGTAATTATTGCCATTCTATGGTGAAATATGCCAATGTTTGAAAATGGATAGGGATAGCGTTCAATTCATTGGTCAATCATCGGCATTTTTAGATGCCGTAGAGCGTGCAAGCCGCGCTGCGCCGCTTAATCGGCCGGTTTTGGTGGTCGGCGAGCGAGGCACGGGTAAGGAGCTGATTGCCGAGCGTCTCCACCGTCTGAGCTCGCGCTGGGACGGTCCGTTGGTCACGATTAACTGCGCCGCCTTGCCGGAGACGTTGATCGAGGCCGAGCTATTTGGCCATGAAGCTGGCGCCTTTACCGGCGCGACGCGCGCACGCGAAGGGCGCTTTGAAGAGGCCGACGGCGGCACATTATTCCTTGATGAACTCGGCACCCTAAGCATGGGCGCGCAGGAACGGTTGCTGCGCGCGGTAGAATATGGCGAAGTCACACGTATTGGATCATCGCGGCCTATGCGCGTCGATGTGCGCATTGTCGCTGCTACCAATGAACATCTGCCAAATATGGTCGACAAGGGACGGTTCCGGGCCGACTTGCTTGATCGGCTGTGCTTTGAAGTCATCACCTTGCCGCCGCTACGGGTGCGCGAAGGCGATATTGAAGTTTTATCTGAATATTATGGACGCAAAATGGCGGCAGAGCTTGGTTGGGCTGGCTGGCCCGGATTTGGCGAAGTAGCGACCCGTGCGCTCGAAAATCATCTGTGGCCGGGCAATGTGCGTGAACTGCGTAATGTCGTTGAACGTGCTGTCTATCGCTGGGCCGACCCGGCGCAACCAGTTGACTATATACAGTTCGATCCGTTTGACAGCCCATGGCGCGGCGGCGTTGCTGCTTCTGCTCCAGCTCAAGTCCAAACCGACAATCAAAACAATGTCGTCGAACCACGTTACTCGACGGACTTGAGCCAAGCGGTGGATGTTACCGACTTTCGTGAGGCGACCGAGAAATTTGAAAAGGCTGTCCTGGAACAAGCGCTCGCCAAATGCCGGTATAATCAGCGGCAGACAGCCAAGGCGCTGAATCTCAGCTACGATCAACTGCGCCACACGTTGAAAAAACACGACCTGTTGGGATAAAAAAAGGGGCGGCATCGGCCACCCCTTCCTTGAATCCAGATACCCAGATTTAGCCGCCGTTAAAGCTGACCATCGTGTAGAGCATCGGGATCGACAACAATGTGTTCAAACGCGAAGTCATCATCGCGGTCGTCGCTGCCTTTGCCTTTGTCGCGTCATCGGCTTCAACAATGCCAAGGGCTTTCTTCTGGTTTGGCCAGATGATGAACCACACGTTGAATGCCATGATAACGGCAAGCCACATGCCAACGCCAATCAGCTTGTACGGATCCCGCAGCGCGAACGCCTGATGCCCATAGCCAGCCTGCACCGAGATGATCAGGCCGAACAATACGGTGAGCGCCGCGCTCCAGCGGAAGAAGAACAACGCCGAAGGCGCGATATGCTTCGAAATGCCGGGCTTCAGTTCAGCAGGAATTTTCGGCATGGTCGGAATTTGCACAAAGTTGAAATAATAAAGCAATCCGATCCAGACAATTCCGAAGAATGTGTGTAGCCATCGCGTGATCGTTTGCGCGGACACTTCGTCGCCGTGCAGACTGAACATCAGTGCAAATGACAGCACTAAACCGGCGACCAGCACCAGATGTAGATTTCCAAAAAATTTCGCCATGATTTCTCCCCTAGGCATTCAGGCGGTATTGCCCCTGATGTGAAGCTGCCTATCTGGCTCATGGAAGCTTGTCACATATTTTTTGTGGAAGCAGAGCGTGACCAACGGAACGGGCATTGTCCTGATGCGTTTGCTTCGGAACCTTTTGATACAGAAAGATAAGCCATGCCATTCATTCTCCCCGAACTCCCGTACGACAAATCTGCCTTTGGTGATCTCATCTCTGCGGAAACATTCGACTATCATCATGGCAAGCATCACAAGGCCTATGTGGACAAAACCAACACCTTGATTGCGGATGATGCGGCCTTGTCAGACGCATCTCTTGTCGAAGTTATTGCCGCCGCCAAAGCGCAGGGTAACAAGGGCTTGTTCAACAATGCCGCCCAGATCTGGAACCATAGCTTTTACTGGAAATGCCTCTCACCCGAGCAGCAGGCACCAACGGGCAAATTGAAGACAATGATCGACGAAAGCTTTGGCAGTCATGAAGAAATGCTGGCGAAGCTGAAAGAGGAAGCCGTTGGGCATTTCGCCAGTGGTTGGGCGTGGTTGGTACTAGACGGCGACAAGCTGAAAATTACGTCACTGCATGATGCTGATACGCCCGTTGCACATGATATGAAGCCATTGCTGACCATCGATGTGTGGGAACATGCTTATTATATCGACTATCGTAACGCTCGGCCGAATTATGTCGATGCGTTGCTAAACAAGGCAATCAACTGGGAATTTGTGGCTGAAAATCTTGACGGCAACGGGGCGTCGCGCGCCGACCAGAATTGACAATTACCCCTGCGGCGGAAGCTCGGCATCATCGCCGAGCTTCAGGCCGTGGCGCATGAGCATTGGGATATTGGCCAGAGCGAACAAAAAGGTGAGGGCGGTGACGCCCCAAACTTTAATCGAAAGCCAAGTGTCGAACGAAAACCATTCGGGGCGGCGGAAAATTTCGTTCAATCCTGCCAGCGCAAGGAAGAACAAACCCCAGCTCAGAGACAGCTTTAACCAGCCAGTTTCGTTCAGACCCTGATAGGCTGCCTCCAGAACATATTTCAGCATGGCCTTGCCACGTAGCCAACCGCCAAGCAGCAGGACGGCGAAAAATGCATAGATGATGGTGGGTTTGATCTGAATGAAGCGTTCGTCGTGAAACCAGACCGTCAGCGCGCCAAAGAAAACGCCCAAGGCGGCCGTCAGCTTCAGCATCGGCGAGATCTTGCCAAGTTTGACCTTTGATACGATCACCGCAACGATGATCGCTGCCATGAATGCTGCTGTGCCGACAATCGCGCCTTGTTTCGGGTCAGAGTCCGAACTACCCAATTTTGACGCGACAAAGAACAAGAGCAACGGCCCGAAATCGAGCACGAAATTCAGCGTGCCCGACGGCTTCTTTGCAGGCGTTATTTCGTTCATAACGCCCCCCCACTAATCGCGCGGGCAACATCTTGCGGATTGAAGGGGCGCAGATCGTCGATGGTTTCTCCCACGCCAATGGCGTGGATGGGCAGGCCAAACTGCTTGGCCGCTGCGACCAAGATGCCGCCACGTGCACTTCCATCCAATTTTGTCATCACAAGTCCGGTCACGTCAGCCACTTCCTTAAAGGTTTCAATCTGTGACAACGCATTTTGACCCGTTGTGGCATCAAGCACCAAGACCACATTGTGCGGGGCGGCTGGATTTAGGCGGCCCAACACGCGGCGGATCTTGGCAAGTTCATCCATCAACTCGCGTTTATTCTGAAGCCTGCCAGCGGTATCGACGATCAGGACGTCAATGCCTTCAGCCGTAGCTTTTTTAACCGCATCGAACACTACGCCTGCCGCATCGCCGCCCTCTGGCCCGGTCACGATCGGCACGCCAAGGCGTTCGGCCCAAATTTTTAACTGGCCGATTGCCGCGGCGCGGAACGTATCGCCAGCAGCGAGCATCACGCCATAATCTTGTTCCAGAAACAGATTGGCGAGCTTTGCGATCGTCGTCGTTTTGCCTGAGCCATTGACGCCAATGACGAGGATGACTTGCGGACGCGGGAAGGCATCAATTTCAAGCGGCAAGGCGACTGGCGCAAGGACCGCAGCAATCTCGTCCTCGACGATCTGGCGGATGCCATCGGCATCAATGCCCTTGTCAAAGCGGCCAGCAGCGATTTTGTCACGGATTTGCGACGCCATGGCTGGGCCAAGGTCGGAGGCGATCAACGCATCCTCAATCTCGTCAAGGTCGCTCGCCTCAAGCTTTGCCTTGGTGACAAGTCCGGCGATATTCTCGGTCAACTTGCCTGACGTTTTTTTCAGGCCGCCGAACAAACGGTCTGTCCACCCAGCATTCTCGCTCATTCGATAACCTCTGCCTTTAAAATTCCGTCTTGGATTAGTGTCACGCGAGCCGAGACGATACGGCCTTCGGGCATATACTTGTCGAGTTTCAGATACGCGAAATTTTCGGCGTGACCAGCCAAGCCGCCACTTTCGACGGCTACATTTTGCGTTGTGCCAACTAGGCCAGCCATCCAAGCGGCCTTTTCAGCGGCCACGGTATCACGCAACGCTTTCGCGCGGGCCTTTATGGTCTGAGGTGGCAATTGCGGCATACGGGCCGCAGGCGTGCCCTTTTTGGGCGAATAGGGAAAAATATGGCCATGCACGATGTTACATTGGCGCACGAGGTCTACACTATTGGCAAACATCGCCTCATCCTCGGTCGGGAAGCCTGCGATAATGTCTGCGCCAATGGCAATGTCCGGTCTTTTAACCTTTAGCCGCGCGACAAGGTCGATCGCCAGTTCGCGGCTGTGACGCCGTTTCATCCGCTTCAGGATCATGTTGTCGCCCGCCTGCAGTGACAGATGGACATGCGGCATGACGCGCGCTTCATTCGTGAGCAGATCAAACAATCGTTCGTCGATTTCAACGCCGTCGATGGACGAAAGCCGAAGGCGCGGCAGGTCCGGCACGAGCTTGAGGATGCGCTCAACCAGCGAGCCTAGGTTCGGATGTCCCGGCAAGTCCTGACCGTAGCTAGTGACATCGACGCCCGTCAGCACGACCTCCTGAAAGCCGGAGTCCACCAGCTTTTGGATATGTTCGATAACGCTACCCGCAGGGACTGACCGGCTGTTGCCCCGGCCATAAGGAATGATGCAGAAAGTGCAGCGATGGTCGCAGCCGTTTTGCACCTCTACAAAGGCGCGGGTTTTGCCGGAATAAGCGGTGACAAGATGCGGCGCGGTTTGCGCAATGGTCATGATGTCGGACACCACAACCGGGCGGTCAGGGCGTTCAATTATCTCGCGCAGTAATGCGGCATTTTGCTTTTCATGATTGCCGAACACGCCAGCAACTTCAGGCATGTTCTGGAAGGTTTCAGGCTCAACCTGCGCTGCACAGCCCGTCACCCAGACGCGTGCATCCGGGCGGCGCTTATAGGCTTGGCGGATGGCCTGGCGGGTTTGGCGAACGGACTCATTGGTCACCGCGCAACTGTTAATGATGACAATGTCGTCACGGCCCGCAAGCTGCTCGGCCAAGGCGTTGCTTTCGGCGAGGTTAAGACGGCAACCCATGCTGATGACTTCAGGTTTTTGCAGCGGGGCGTTCATCCGAAATCGTCCCAACTGGCTTCGCCAGTAAAGACATAGGTCGCGCCGCCGGTCATGATGACGGGCTGGCCCGGTGCCCAAGCGATGGTCAAGCTGCCGCCTGATTGATGGACGACGACCGGCGATTGGACCTTGCCCTGGCGGATGGCGGCAACCGCTGTGGCGCACGCGCCAGTGCCGCAAGCTCCTGTTAGGCCAGCGCCGCGCTCCCATACATTCAGGCGAATTTCGTTGCCGTCGATGGAGGCAACATTGACGTTCACCCGTTCGGGGAAAACGGCATCGTGCTCGATAATCGGGCCAAGCCGCGGCAGATCAACCGTATCGACGTCATCGACAAAGAATACCGCATGCGGATTGCCCATGTTCACGGCCATGGGGTTCTCAAGTTCTTCCCAGCCCAAAGGCATGGAAGCAGTATCTATCGCAAATGCCAGCGGAATGTCTTGCCATTCAAACTTCGCTTCGCCCATCGATACAGCGATTTCGTCGCCGGACATACGTCCCGAAATCACCCCACTTTTGGTTTCGATCTCAAGATCTTGTTTCAAGAGTGCCACGACGCAGCGCGATGCGTTGCCACAGGCTTCGACTTCGCCGCCGTCGGGATTGAATATGCGCATAGTCACATCTGCAATGTCGGATGGAAGCAGCAGAATTAATTGGTCGCAACCAATCCCCAATTTCCGGTCAGCAATAGCGCGCGCGCGGGCAGGGGGCATTTCCACCGGACGCGCACGGGCGTCGATAATGACAAAGTCATTACCCAGCCCATGCATCTTGTGAAATTCGCCATTCGCCATCGTGCGCGATTTAGGGACTGCGGGGCGGAGTGTCCACCGTTCATGCGTCAGTCTTGTGGACGGGGTTAAGAGGCCTTTCGGCTGGGGAAGCTCGCTTCCTGCTCCAACGGCACAGAAGTCAGCCTTCTGCGATGTGGCAACAGATTTTTCTGGATGAGCAGGCTCCGCACCTGATCAATGCTTAGCGGTTGCCCAAACAGCCAGCCTTGCCCCTTGCTGCAGCCAAGTTCTTTCAGCTTTTCGATCACTTGCGCGTTTTCAATACCCTCCGCAGTGATAGGCACTTGAAGGCTTGAGCCAAGGCCCGTTATCACATTCACGATTGCCGCGCTTTCAGCATTGTCCATCATTGAGGTCACAAAGCTACGGTCGATCTTGATGCGGTCAAAGGGAAGCGCGCGCAGATGGGCAAGCGAGCTATACCCGGTACCAAAATCATCAAGGGCAATGCTGATGCCTTGATTTTTCAGGCTTCCCACGATGGACTGCGCGAGCGTAAGATTTTTAAACAATGAACTTTCGGTGATTTCGACTTCCAGACGGCTAGCAGGAAAGCCGGTTTCTACGAGTATTTTAACGATTTTTTGCGCAAGCCATGGGTCTTTCAACTGGACTGGCGAAATGTTTATGGACATCGTCAGTTTCGGGTCCCAATTCTTGGCCTCCAACATGGCTTTACGGACGATGCTCATGGACAGGTCACCGATTAAACCTGCTTCTTCGGCCACCGGAATAAAGTCATCAGGTGAAATGAGGCCGCGGACGGGCGACACCCATCGGGCAAGCATTTCGAAACCAACCAGCTCGCCTGTGTTCAGATCGATCTGCTGTTCAAAATAGGGTACGAATTCGTCATTGGGTATGGCTGCGCGGATATCGCCTTCAAGCGAATTGCGAGACCGCAGCTCAATTTCCATCCCGTTTTCGAACCAACTATAGCCATTGCGTCCGTTTTTCTTAGCAGCATAAAGTGCGATATCGGCACGGCGCATCAGCATGTCGATTGAATCGCAATCATGTTCTGGCCGGCTGATGCCTATGGATGCTGTTACCGTTTGCGATGACTCGCCGATCAGAACGGGACGTCCTAGCGCTTCGGCAAGGTCCTCGGCAATTTGATCGACCGTTTCAGGATATTCGGGCTCAAACATGACGCAAATGCCGAACTCGTCGCCACCGAGACGCGCGATAATGCTGCTCGGCGGGACCACCTCGCGCATCCGCTCAGCTACTTCACGTAATAACAGATCGCCGCTATCGTGACCGTGGATATCGTTCACCTTTTTGAAGCCGTCGAGGTCGATCATCAGAAATGCGATCGACTTGCCCCGTCGCGACGCGCGTGCGCTCAGTTCCGAGGTTTTTTGCTTTATAGCGCGGCGGTTAAACAGATTGGTCAGCGGGTCAGTCATTGCCAATTGATGGGCTCTTGCCTCGGCCTGGCGGTATACATGGATTTCATCGCTTAGCGCGTTGGTCCGGCGCCACGTCAGCAAGATCAAAGCGATGTTAAGCAACAATGCCGTCACCATAATCTCATTGGTGCCCTGGCCATAACCCAGCAGAGCACGAACGGCTTCAGCGCCGACTTGTCCGCCAATAATGACGAACAAGGCAATTGCCGTCGCCATGATAAAGCCATGGATCGGTTTTTTGGGGACCCGGCGCGCTAGCGGCTCGGGTGACATGTCATGAGCAAGTTGTTGCGATACCATTATCTTTCCGTTCGCTTCCAGTGTCGCCTGAAATGGTCAATATATTGTTAATCTGACGAAAAATTTGTAAAATATAGCAAATGTGAAGACCTTGGCCGGGTGCGGAAAGATTTGCTTTATTCTGACGATGTTGGTAGGCGCCACACCAAGGCAGACAATCTGCCATGCAAAATTTGTTGGAAATCCGTAGTTTCCAGGCTGGTTGGCGAAGATTCGCTCACCGGCTTTTTGTTCGTTTATGTCTCGAATGAGGCACTTTGGTAAGGAATGTTGATGTTTGACAAGCTGAGCGACCGGTTAGGAGGGGTGTTTGATCGCCTGCGCGGTCGCGGTGCGTTGAACGAAGCCGATGTGCGGGAAGCCATGCGCGAAGTGCGCGTTGCCTTGCTTGAGGCCGACGTTGCACTGCCGGTTGTCCGCGAATTCGTCGACAAGGTAACCGAGCAAGCGGTTGGCGCGCAGGTCCTGAAATCGGTCACGCCGGGCCAACAGGTCGTCAAGATCGTCAATGATGCGCTCGTCGAAATGTTGGGCGCTGAACAAAGCGACCTGAACCTGGCGGTTGCACCGCCCGCGATCATCATGATGGTTGGTCTGCAGGGTTCGGGTAAAACCACGACGACCGCCAAAATCGCGAAGATGTTGAAGACGAAGCAGGGCAAGAAAGTCCTGATGGCGTCGCTTGACGTCAATCGCCCTGCTGCGCAGGAGCAACTGGCCACGCTTGGCACGCAGACCGAGGTCGCGACCTTGCCAATCGTTCAAGGTCAAATGCCCGTCGATATCGCCAAGCGCGCGATGCAAGCAGCCAAGCTGCAAGGCTTTGACGTCCTCATCCTCGATACCGCTGGCCGCTTGCATGTTGACCAGCAATTGATGGACGAAATGCAGGCGGTGGCGAAGGTTTCGGTGCCGCAGGAAATCCTGCTTGTCGTCGACTCGCTCACTGGCCAGGACGCGGTTAACGTCGCAAAAAGCTTTGGCGAGCGGGTTGAACTAACGGGTATCGTGCTGACCCGTATGGACGGCGATGCGCGTGGTGGTGCGGCACTTTCGATGCGCGCCATTACCGGCAAGCCAATCAAGTTTGCTGGCGTCGGCGAGAAGCTCGACGCCATTGAGGCATTCAATCCAAGTCGCGTCGCTGGCCGCATATTGGGCATGGGCGACGTCGTTGGCTTGGTCGAACGCGCGTCCGAAATGGTCGAAAAAGAGGACGCGGAGAAGCTCGCGGCCAAAATGGCCAAAGGCCAGTTCGACATGGATGATTTGCGCACACAATTTCGCCAGATGACGAAAATGGGCGGCCTCGGCGCGCTTGCTGGCATGATGCCCGGTATGAAAAAGGCCAAGCAGGCGATGGATGCCGGCGGCATGAACGACAAATTGCTTGTACACATGGATGCCATCATTGGTTCAATGACGCCAAAAGAGCGCGCCAAGCCAGAATTGCTGAATGCCAAGCGCAAGATCCGCATTGCCAAAGGTTCGGGCATGACGGTGCAGGACGTCAACAAGCTGATCAAAATGCATCAGGAAATGGCGAGCGCGATGAAGCGCATCCGTAAAATGGGTGGGCTCAAGGGCCTTGCCGCGATGTTCGGCGGCGGCAAAGGCGGCGCAGACTTGGGCGGCGCGATGGAGGGAATGCACGGCCTTCCCCCCGGCGCGATGCCGCCTGGCATGGGCGGATTTCCTGGAATGGGCGGCGGTGGCGGCATGCCACCCGACCTCGCAAGACTTCTGAATAAAAAGAAATAATATATTGTTTTAATTTACGTATTTAAGAAAGGTGAGTTAGTTTTATGGCATTATCAATGCGTTTGTCGCGGGGCGGTTCGAAAAAGCGTCCTTATTATAAAATCGTCGTAGCCGACGCCCGCGCTCCGCGCGATGGCAAGTTCATCGAGCGTATCGGTAGCTACAACCCACAGCTTCCCAAGGACAGCGCAGAGCGCATGATCCTCGACACCGAGCGTGCGAAGCATTGGCTTGCCGCTGGTGCACAGCCATCCGACCGCGTTGCCCGCTTCCTTGACGTCGCTGGCGTCAAAGAGCGCAAGGTCAAGAGCAACCCCAACAAGGGTGAGCCAGGCCAGAAGGCCAAGGATCGCGCAGAAGACAAGGCGACCAAGCTTGCCGAAGCTGAAGAAGCTGCCGCAGCAGCCGCAGCCGCTCCCGCACCTGAGCCAGAGCCTGAAGTAGTCGCCGAAGAAGCACCTGCTGAAGAAGCTGCTCCTGCTGAAGCTGCCGCTGAAGAAGCACCTGCTGCTGAAGAAGCTGCTCCTGCAGCTGAAGAAGCTGCTCCTGCAGCTGAAGAAGCAACCGAAGAAAAGGCTGAGGGCTAAATGCCTTCTCCCCTCCCGCAGGCGGGAGGGCTCGGGGGTGGGCTTGCGACGGTGAGGTCACAAGCTCGCCTGCGGCTCGCCCCACCCCTAACCCCTCCCGTATACGGGAGGGGAAATTGACCGACAACACCGTCACGCTTGCCGCCGTCTCTGGCGCGCACGGCGTGACGGGTGAAGTCCGTCTCAAGCTGTTTGCCGATAGTCTGGACAGCTTGAAACATTACAAAAGCTTCAATGACGGGGCGTTGACGGTAAAGTCGCTGCGCCCTACCAAAGACGGCGCAATCGCGCGCTTTGCCGAGATTAACGACCGTAATGCAGCCGAAAAGCTGCGCAGCACCTTGCTAACGGTCCCGCGTGAAGCCCTGCCTGAACTCGGCGATGGCGAATATTATTACAGCGACCTGCTTGGCCTTCCATGCGTTTCAACCGATGGCACGGACTTAGGCACTTGCGTTGCCGTCGAAAATTTCGGGGCTAGCGATGTGCTTGAAATCCAGATGCCCTCCGTGGATGGCAAACCCGGCAAAAAGTTCATGGTCCCAATGACCGCTGAGGCTGTGCCTGAGTGGCATGCTGGCGCGGACGGTCGCATCGTGATTGATGCTGCCTTCGTGATATGACCTTCCACGCGCAAATCCTTACGCTTTACCCAGAAATGTTTCCCGGTCCCTTGGGCATATCCTTGGCTGGGCGTGCGCTGGAGGAGGGGAAGTGGTCTTGTGCGCCTATTCATATCCGTGACTTTGCGACGGATAAGCATCGCACTGTAGATGACACGCCAGCGGGCGGCGGGGCAGGTATGGTGCTTCGGGCGGATATTCTCTCGGCTGCGGTAGATTTTGCTCAACGTGAGATGGCTCTAAGACAAAGGGAAGTCCGTTCGCCTCGAGCGGAGACGAGAGGCCCGTCAGTCCTGCACGGTGTCTCGTCTTCGCTCGACACGAACGGAAACATAGGGTTGGCCCCGATCCTCGCGATGACGCCGCGTGGCACGCCCATCACGCAAGTGCGTATTCGCGAACTGGCCGCTGGCCCCGGCGTCACCGTGCTCTGTGGTCGGTTTGAAGGTTTTGACGAGCGGCTTTTCGACGCGCATCCGGAAATCGAGCAGGTCTCGATGGGGGACATCATCCTGTCGGGCGGCGAAATTGGCGCGCTGATGCTGTTAGATGCTTGCATTCGGCTGCTTCCCGGCGTAATGGGCGCCTCTTCCAGCGGTGACGAGGAGTCCTTTGAACAAGGATTGCTTGAATATCCGCACTACACCCGGCCCAATGATTGGGAAGGGCGTATGATCCCTGAAGTGTTGCGATCGGGGGATCATGCGAAAATAGCTGCCTGGCGGAAACAACAGGCAGAGGAAATCACTCGGTTACGCAGACCGGACCTTTGGGGGCGTTACAAAGACGCCCGGGTTCAGCCTGCCTCTGACGTGCGACAAAAGAATAAGGATTAAATGGGGCATGAACCTCATCCAAACACTAGAAGCCGAAGCTATTGCAGCTTTGTCGGAAAACAAAAAAATTCCTGCATTCCGTGCAGGTGACACCGTCAAGGTGGGCGTGAAGGTCATCGAAGGTGAGCGCACACGTATTCAGAATTACGAAGGCGTGTGCATCGCGCGTTCGAACAAGGGCATGGGCTCCAACTTTACTGTTCGCAAAATGTCGTTCGGCGAAGGCGTAGAGCGCGTATTCCCGCTGTACAGCCCCAACATCGACAGCATCGAAGTCGTCCGTAAGGGCGTCGTGCGTCGTGCGAAGCTTTACTATCTGCGTGGTTTGACCGGTAAGAAGGCACGTATTGCCGAACGCCGTGACCCACGCCCGATTAAAACCACCGAGGCTGCCGAATAAGGCAGGAGCGGGCTCACGTTTCTAACAGAATCGAAAAGGCCGGGCTCCCATAAAGAGCCCGGCCTTTTTTTATGTCCAATTGAATACACCTTGAGGGAATTTATCATGGGTTATCGTATCGTAGTCGCAGGCGCGACCGGCAATGTAGGCCGCGAAGTTGTCAACATCTTGGCCGAGCGCGCATTCCCGGCCGACGAAGTTGCTGTGCTGGCCTCATCGCGTAGCCAGGGCATCGAAATCGAATATGGCGACACCGACAAGATGCTCAAGATCCAGAATATCGAAAATTTCGATTGGGCTGGCTGGGACATGGCGATTTTCGCAATTGGTTCGGAAGCGACCAAGAAATATGCGCCCATTGCGGCTGCCGCTGGTTGCGTGGTGATCGATAACAGCTCGCTGTTCCGGATGGACCCCGACATTCCCTTGATTGTGCCCGAAGTAAATCCCGAAGCCATCGACATTTACAAGCGCAAGAACATCATCGCCAACCCGAACTGTTCGACCGCGCAGTTGGTCGTCGCGCTGAAGCCCTTGCATGATTATGCCACGATTACGCGTGTTGTCGTATCGACCTATCAGTCAGTTTCCGGCGCGGGCAAAGAGGGCATGGACGAGTTGTTCGAGCAGAGCCGCAACATTTTTGTCGGCGACAGCGCGGATGCAAAGAAGTTCACCAAGCAAATCGCATTCAACGTCATCCCGCATATCGATAGCTTCCTCGACGACGGTTACACCAAAGAAGAGTGGAAGATGATGGTTGAGGTAAAGAAGATCCTTGATCCGAAAATAAAGCTGACTGCAACCTGCGTGCGTGTGCCTGTTTTCGTTGGCCACAGCGAAGCGGTGAATATCGAATATGAGCGTGAAATGTCGGCAGAGACCGCGCAGAATATCTTGCGTGAGGCCCCTGGCATTATGCTCATCGATAAGCGCGAAGATGGCGGTTACACGACGCCTGTTGAAGCAGCCGGTGACGATGCGACCTATGTCAGCCGCGTGCGTGAAGACCCAACGGTCGACAATGGCCTTGCCTTCTGGTGCGTGTCGGATAATTTGCGCAAGGGGGCAGCGCTGAATGCGGTGCAAATTGCCGAATTGCTTGGGCGGCGGCATTTGAAAAAGGGGTAGGTTATGGGGCTGCAAGCCGATGTGTTCTGGTCGTTTCGCAGCCCGTACAGTTACCTGGCAACGCGGCGATATAGCGCGCTGGCGCAAGAGTATGACCTGACGATCAACTTGCGCCCGGTCTATCCGTTGGCAATTCGCGAGCCTGACTTTTTTGAACGCAGTCACCCGAACTGGCTGCGATACACCTTCACGGACATGTTCCGTGTGGCACAATTCCACGGCATTCCGTTTGGTCCGCCGAGGCCCGATCCGATTGTGCAGGACATTCGCACACGCAAGATTGCCGAGGAACAGCCGCACATTTTTCGCCTGACGCGCCTTGGCCAAGCGGCGGCGCGACGCGGCAAGAGCCTTGCCTTTTGCGACGAAGTGTCTCGGTTGATCTGGGGCGGCGCAGAAAACTGGCATGAGGGCGACCATCTGGCCGCCGCGGCGACCCGCGCTGGACTGGACTTGTCAGAACTGGATGCCGAGGCGATCAGCGATGCCGAAGCTCTTGACGCTGAAATCGCCGCAAACCAAACAGCGCTTGAGGCAGCGGGGCATTGGGGCGTTCCAACCATGGTATTCGATGGCGAGCCATTTTTCGGCCAAGACCGTATAGATATGGCGTTGTGGCGGATGCAGCAAAAGGGATTGGTCGCACGTTAATGCGCCAGCCGCATTTCAAAACCAAAGAGTGAGATTTCATGATTACATCCAACAGCTTCCAAAGCGTTGACGGCGTCGATATTGCATGGCGCGAAACGGGGAAGGGGCGGCCATTGTTGCTGATCCACGGGTTCATGTCAGATGCGGATACCAACTGGATCAAATATGGCCATGCTGCGGCTTTGGCAGAAGCCGGTTTTCGCGTGATCATGCCCGATTTACGCGCGCACGGCCTTAGCGGCAAGCCGCATGATGCAGCGCATTATCCGCGCGATATATTGACGGATGACCAGTTTGCGTTGCTCTCGCATTTGGATATCACGGACTATGACCTGGGCGGCTATTCGCTTGGCGCACGAACGGTGGCACGGATGCTAGCGCGTGGCGCAAAACCGGGCAGGGCAGTAATTTCGGGCATGGGGCTTGAGGGGCTGACCAACACGGCGCATCGCGAAGTCCATTTTCGCCACGTGTTCGATAATTTGGGGCATCATGAAAAGGGCTCGGCCGCGTGGATGGCGGAGGCGTTTTTGAAAAGCACTCGGGGCGATCCCGATGCATTGCGACATATTCTGGAAACCTTCACGGACACAGACGCAGCGCAGATTGCGCAATGGACTTTGCCTGTGGCCATAGTGTGTGGAGAGCAGGATAATGACAACGGCTCTGTTGACGACCTGGTGGCGCTTCTTAAGCGTGGGAAGCTGTTTCCGGTGCCGGGCAATCATATGAGCGCAGTGGTCAAGCCAGAGCTTGGGCAAGCAATTGTCGAGGCATTGACGGGTGACCTTTGGTGATGGTGCCGCCGTTTGACATTCAGCCAGTTTTGATTGGCGAGCGCGTGATGCTTCGACCATTATTGGCAAGCGATTATGATGCTTTGTACGCTGTGGCGTCGGACCCGGAAATATGGGCAATGCATCCATTTCGTGATCGCTACAAAAAGGAGGTGTTTGACGGCTTCTTTGCTGACGCGATCATGTCGCAAGGGGCGTTCGTCGTCGTAGATAAGGCAACGGACCAAATCATCGGTACCACGCGCTTTGCCTGTTACGATCCAGTAACCGAAGAAATCGAAATTGGCTGGACCTTTTTCGCGACCACTTATTGGCGCACTGGCACCAACCGCGAAGTGAAGGCGTTAATGCTTCGCCATATCTTCCAGTTTGTCCGGATCGTGGTGTTTCAGGTTGGTGCATTGAACTTTCGATCGCGCACAGCCGTCGAACGACTGGGCGGCAAGTTGGTACTTGAACATCAGCGCCATCATGGCGGGCAACTGCATGATTACACAACCTATCATCTAACGCGCGAGGATGCCTTGTCAGGTGCACTGGCGTCGTCTCTGGTCATCGCGTAGCCATGCGTAATGAAACTGCTCTGGAGAGGCGTTTTTGGACGTTCTGGCTGCTCGGCATTTTGCTGCTGGCCGCGCTCATCGTCATAAACACGTGGTTGGTTACCGCTGCGTCGCCCTTGGGGATTAGTGACCATCAGGCAGCGGCAAGTGCAGCCCGGGTTGACGCCATCCATGCGGGCTGGATGGCGGCGGGAGTGATGGACCTTGCCATCTACAGCATGGAGTTGGACCTGATATTCATTGGCGTTTATGCATGGGGTGCTTTTGCTGGTGGGCGCATGCTTGCGGCGTCATCCCACTTTATGCTGGCGCGCCTCGGCAAGATCATCATGGTCGCAGCCATTGGTTTTGCCATTACTGATTACGCCGAAACCATAAGCCAGCTCGTTCAGGCAGCAGTCACCGGCGGGGATGATATGCTTGCAAGCATTGCCGCGACCGTGCGGCCCATCAAAATGGTGCTGTTTTTGGTGACGTTTCTAGGGTTGCTCATGGGCTTGGCCATTCGACGAATGACAAACCACACGGCTTGACGCGGCTGACCGAAAGTTTCACCATCGCGCCATAATATTTGCCAGGAACCCGACATGAAAAATCTTGTATCCATTGCCGCATTGGCATTCGCCACACTTTCCGTGCCCACTATCGCGATGGCGCAGGACGCTCCGGCAGCTACTACCGCGCCGACCGTCGCTGACGCCGATGCGTTCGTGGCGCGTGTTGAGAAAGACTTGTTTGACTTCTCCATCGAAGGCAGTCGCGTTGCTTGGATTAACTCGACCTACTTAACGGATGACACCGACGCGATCGCCGCGCGTTATGGCGAAATTGGAACTGAAAAATCGGTTGGCTATGCGCTTGAGGCTGCGAAGTATCAGGCGCTGCCCGGCCTTTCCTATGACACAAAGCGCAAGTTGGATATCCTGCGCGGCGGCATCGTGTTGCCCGCGCCAACAACGCCCGGAGCAGCAGCGGAACTTGCGACCATCTCTACCAAATTGCAGTCCGCTTATGGCAAGGGTCGTGGCACGTTACGTGGCAAGGAAATCAACGGTTCGGATATCGAGGCCGAGATGGGATCGAACCGCAATCCCGAAGAGTTGAAGGAAATGTGGGTCAGCTGGCACGACAATGTCGGCGCTCCAATGGGTCCGGATTATACGCGGATGGTGGAAATCGCCAATAAGGGCGCGACTGAGCTTGGCTATGCTGATGTCGGCGCAATGTGGCGGTCGGGCTATGACATGCCCGCAGACGATTTTGCCAAGCTGACCGACAAGTTATGGCTTGAGGTAAAGCCGTTATATGACGAACTGCACACTTATGTCCGCACGCAACTGAACAAGAAATATGGCGATGCGGTACAGTCCAAAACCGGACCAATCCGCGCCGATTTGTTGGGCAATATGTGGGCACAGGAATGGGGCAATATTTATGATGTGGTCGCGCCCGCAGGATCAGGCGACATCGGTTATGACATTGGCGAATTGCTGGTAGCCAAGGGTTACAAGCAAACCGAAATGGCAGATTTCGGGGAATTTCGCGGCAAGGCCGAAAAAGACATGGTGAAGGTTGGCGAGGGTTTCTTCTCCTCGCTTGGGTTTGATCCTTTGCCAAAAACCTTTTGGGATCGTTCGCAGTTTATAAAGCCAGCTGACCGCGAAGTTGTCTGCCATGCCTCGGCATGGAATGTTGACAATGTCGACGATTTGCGCATCAAAATGTGCATCAAGGTCAACACTGATGACTTTGTGACCATCCATCATGAGCTTGGGCATAATTATTATCAGCGGGCTTATAACAAGCAGCCATTTCTATATTTGAACGGTGCCAATGATGGCTTCCATGAGGCGATCGGCGACGCCATCGCCTTGTCGATTACGCCAAATTATCTGGTCCAGATCGGTTTGCTTGATGCCGACAAGGTGCCCGGTGCGGACAAGGACAACGGCCTTTTGCTTCGCCAGGCGATGGACAAGGTCGCGTTTCTGCCCTTTGGATTGCTGATCGACAAATGGCGTTGGGGCGTATTCAACGGCTCGATCACGCCAGCCAATTACAACAAGGGATGGACCGATTTGCGCCTGCAATATCAAGGTATCGTGCCGCCAGTTGAGCGTGCGGCCGACCGCTTTGACGCTGGCGCCAAATACCACATCCCAGGCAACACACCGTATACGCGCTATTTCCTCGCCCGCATCTTGCAGTTCCAATTTTACAAGGCAGCTTGTGATATTTCGGGATGGAAGGGCCCGCTTCACCGTTGCTCATTTTATGGCAACAAGGAAGTCGGAACCCGGCTGAACGCCATGTTGGAAATGGGCGCGTCGAAGCCATGGCCAGATGCGTTGCAAGCCTTCACTGGCACACGTGAAATGTCCGGCAAGCCAATGCTCGAATATTTTGCACCACTGATGAAATGGCTGAAAACGCAAAATAAAGGCGTGAAAAAGGGCTGGTAAAAATAAAGCCCCGCCTTTTCGGGCGGGGCTATTTTTCGAATTCGAAAGTTAGGTGGTTGGCTTCGTCGCTGGCTTGGCAGGCGCTGCCTTCTTCGCCGCTGGCTTGGCCCGTGTCGCAGGCTTCGCGCGTGTCGCAGGCGCAGCAGCGGACTTTGCTGTGGCTGTCTTAGCGACAGGCTTTTTCGCTACTGGCTTTTTGGCCGCTGGCTTCTTGGCAGCAGGCTTCGTGCTGCTTGCCGTTTTTCGGTCATACACCTTTTTACCCGCAACTGCGGCGGCAGCGGTGGCGATGACAGCCCCAGCTACGGCGGCGGTCTTGCCGGGGTTTTCCTTGATAGCGGCACCCGCGGTCGCGGCCGCGCTCGATGCAGAATCCACAGCGGATTTGGCGGTGGTAGACGCGCTTTCAGCGGCTGAACGCGCGCTTCCTGTCAAGCCATCGGCGAGGTCGCGCAATTTGTTCAATACCTTGTCGAACGTTCCAGTTTCTTCGGGTTTTTTCGGCATGGGCCGTTCCTCCTTGGGTTGTAATGCACTGATAATAATCGTTTGACGTCGATTTCGTTCCTCTGGGCTTATCTGAACGGCGGTTCGTTAAACGCGCGCAGCTTGCGGCTGTGTAGGCTGTTTCCAGCCTCGCGAAGCAATTCGCACGTCTGAATGCCGATCTGTAAATGCGCGGCAATCGCCTCTTCATAAAAACGGTTCGCTTGGCCCGGCAATTTAATCTCGCCGTGCAGCGGTTTGTCCGAAACACATAACAACGTACCATAAGGGACGCGGAAACGATAGCCCTGCGCCGCGATCGTTGCGGATTCCATATCAATGGCAATCGCGCGGCTTTGCGAGAAGCGTAACGCAGATGCTGAGTAACGCAGTTCCCAGTTCCGGTCGTCGGTCGTGACCACGGTGCCTGTACGCATTCGCCGTTTGAGATCTGCGCCGCTGGTGCCTGAAACATCTTCCGCTGCGCTTGCCAAGGCTTGCTGCACTTCGGCGATGGGCGGGATAGGAATTTCGGGCGGCAGAACTTCGTCCAAGATATGGTCATCGCGCAAATAAGCATGGGCGAGGACATAGTCGCCGATGCGCTGGGTTTCACGAAGGCCGCCGCAATGGCCAATCATCAACCAAGCCTCGGGCCGAAGGACCGCCAGATGGTCGCAAATGGTTTTGGCATTGGATGGACCGACGCCGATATTGACTAGGGTGATACCTGATCTGTCGGGTGCAATCAGATGATAGGCCGGCATCTGGTGCCTGCGCCATGTGCTGTCGGCGACGAGCTGCGCAGCGTTGTCCGTTGGCTGGTCGACATAAAGACCGCCAGCGCCCGACAAAGCTGTGTAGCGGCCATTGCCGACTTGCTTGCAGGCCCAGCTGACAAATTCATCGACATAGCGGTGATAATTGGTGAACAGGATATAATGCTGCACATGCTCGGCAGGCGCACCGGTATAATGGCGCAAACGGGCAAGCGAAAAATCGGTGCGAAGACCGTCAAACAGCGCCAGTGGCGAATGGCTGTTGCCCTTTACGCGCAGCAGGCCGTCGGCAATTTCATCGCCGATATCTGCCAACTCGGTTGTCGGAAAATGACGCGCTAGCTCGTTGGGGCTGACGGTCCCAAGCTCAAGGTCGGCTGACCCATCGAGAACATAAGGGAAAGGGATTTCCTGTTTGCTGCGGCCAACAGAAATTTCAAGCTCATATTGCTCATTCAAAAGGTCAAGCTGCTCGCCAATATATTCGGCAAAAAGTTCGGGCTTGGTAAAAGTCGTGCGGAATGTGCCGATTTTTTCCAACTTGCCAAAAGCGAGGTTTGATTTGGTCTCGCGCGTCTTGCCCGCATATGTGATGATGAGCTCGGGATAGCAGAAATCATTGCTGGCGCGTTGATCGGCAGTTGGCGGAATTCGGTCCTTCAGGTAAGCCGCAAGCGCGGTTTGCAGACGTATTACCGAAGCTTCATATTCGGTAACGAGTTGATTAATGATGTTTTGAGCGTGTTCACTAGGCATACTCACGCTTCACCGAATTTTCCGATTTTGGCAACAAAAAAGGGAGGGTTGCCCCTCCCTTTCAAACGCCGCTTGGGCAGATTTAACCAGAGGTTAGAGCTGTCCGAGCATATATTCGGCTGAGCTCACGTTGAAATCGCCCGGCGCTTCGACGTTGACTTGCTCGACGACGCCATCGTTGACAACGAGCGAGAAACGCTGACCACGCTTGCCCATGCCAAAGGCACTTCCGTCCATTTCAAGCCCAAGTGCCGCAGCGAAATCGCCATTGCCGTCTGCAAGCATAGTGATCGCGTCGGAACCGCCCGACTTGTTCCAAGCACCCAGTACAAAGGCATCATTCACAGCAGTGCAGGCAATTTCGTCAATGCCCTTGGCGGCGAGCTCTTCCGATTTCTCGACGAAGCCAGGGAGATGACGGGCCGAGCATGTCGGCGTGAACGCGCCGGGAACCGAGAACAACGCAACGCGGCGCCCTGCGAAATATTCGGCGGACTGAATAGGCTGCGGGCCTTCGGCGGTTGCCTTGACCAATTTAACGTCCGGGATTTTATCGCCAACAGAGATGCTCATGTGCAATTTCCTTTTGTGAGAGAGAATTTGGCAGCTTCATCCGGGACCAGCTTTGCCAAGTCAAGTGGCCGTGGTTTAATGGCCCAATTTCTAGGACCAACGCTTCGCCCGGGTTCGCCTCAATACGGTTAAATTTTCTTTACCTCGCTTCTTCAAAATTTCGTAAACAGGTTGGTCAATCTTACGCTCGTTGAACACGAAAACGGGGGTTGGGGTGGTGCACAAATATTTGGGGAAAGCTGCGTTTGCGGCAGCGTTGGTTGTGGTGTCGGTTCAACCGGCACAGGCATGTTGGACAAACGCCGCGCAGGATGCTGCCAAGATCAAGCATCTCAACACGATGTTGATGGTCACGGCGTTGCGGTGCCGGAACACGGCCGATAATTTCCTGCCGCACTATAACCGCTTTGTCGCCAAGCATAACAGCTTGATTGGCGCGCAGAATGTTGAGCTGCGCAATCATCTGTCGGCGACTTACGGCGCGCGCGGCGCTGAAGGCGCGTTGGACCGGATGTCGATTGGGTATGCGAATAGCTATGGTACTGGCCACAAGGCAATGAATTGTCAGCAGTTGAAGAGCTTGGCGGACAAGCTCGCGACCGAACCACATGGCGTGATGAGCATGGTGGCGGTTGCCGATGTCGCGGTGACGGGGCAGTCATGGAGCGGTGCAAGCTGCCCAAGCCGGATGGCAACGCGGCCGTAGCATTTGGCGACAGCATATAAAGCAATCTTTATATTTGATTTTGGTGAATTCCACAGCTAAGGGCGGGGCATCTAAAACCTCCCGGAGAATAAGCCTGTGGCTTTCAACGATTATGTCATTGCCGATATCGGCGAGGCCGATTTTGGCCGTAAAGAAATCAATATTGCCGAAACTGAAATGCCAGGCCTTATGGCGCTGCGTGAGGAATTTGGTCCATCACAGCCATTAAAGGGTGCGCGCATCGTTGGTTCGCTGCACATGACCATTCAGACCGCGGTGCTCATTGAGACACTGACTGCGCTTGGCGCCGATGTGCGTTGGGCAACATGCAACATCTTCTCCACTCAGGACCACGCCGCAGCAGCAATTGCTGCCAAGGACATCCCTGTATTTGCCATCAAGGGTGAAAGCCTCGCCGATTATTGGGATTATGTCGGCCGCATCTTCGATTGGGGTGACGAAACCACGGCCAACATCATCCTTGACGATGGCGGTGACGCCACGATGTTCGCATTGTGGGGCGCAAAGCTTGAGCGCGGCGAAACCTTTGGTGAGCCTGAGAATGAAGAGGAAGTCGAATTCCAGCGCGCCTTGAAGGCCTTCGTCGCCAAGAAGCCCGGTTACCTCACGCAAACGGTCAAGAATCTTAAAGGCGTTTCGGAAGAGACCACCACGGGTGTCCACCGCTTGTACGAAATCGCGAAGAAGGGCGAACTGCCTTTCCCTGCGATCAACGTCAACGACAGCGTCACCAAGTCGAAGTTCGACAATCTTTATGGCTGTAAAGAATCGCTCGTTGACGCCATCCGTCGCGCCACCGACGTCATGCTCGCCGGTA
>JAZKGS010000124.1:0-1833 GCA_040385805.1 Pseudomonadota bacterium
AATGCCGTTGCGATATCGACATCCGAAACCTGCAACCCCAGCAAGGTATCGCGCACTGCGCCGCCCACATAACGCGGGCCGCCATATGCGTCGTCCAGCACCGCCAATACGCGCTTCAGGCCATAAGCATGCTGCCATTCGGCATCGGGAAGCCGCGTCTCTATCATGCCAACCGCCGCACCAGATTGGAGATGATTCCCGCTGTCACGCCCCATATCCGCCGTTCGCCCCACTGGATGTCGTAATAAGAGCGTTGTTGCCCATTCCACGCTGCCTGTTTTCTAATTGAGTTGGTGGGATCAAGCAAAAAGGCAAGGGGGACTTCAAAATAGTCTTCAACCTCTTCCGGATTAGGCTGCATCACAAGGTCGTGGGGTATGACACCGACAACTGGCGCAATGCTGTAGCCGCTACCCGAGAAATAGGTGTCAGCTACGCCGATGACTTCAACTTGCGTTGGCGGAATGTTCAGTTCCTCATGCGCCTCACGCAAGGCCGCCGCGATGGTGTTTTCGTCGCCTTCGTCGACCTTGCCGCCGGGAAAGGCGACCTGCCCTGCATGGCTGCGCAACCATGTCGGACGCTGGGTCAATATGACACCAGGTTCCGCCCGGTCTGTCATCGGGATCAACACCGCCGCTGCGCGATGATTGACGATGCCGAAGTGGCGTTCATCTTCAATTTCTATGCTGATCGCGGGGTCAAGCGCCGCCTGCAGCCGGTGCCGCCAATTCATGCAGATCCGACCAGATTGAACTGCACACCTTTGCTCCAAATGCTGGGGCTTTCTGGATTTTCGGCAAGCGCAAGATTGGCCATTTCATAATATACCGGGCGGGAGAGTTTTGCCCACATACCGCCGCGCACATGCAAATATAGCAGGCCATTGCGGCTCTCTATGGTGTGATCGGCGTCGGCGAAAACAAGGTCGTCGCTATTCAGCCGAAATGCGAGTGTACGGGCCGGTCCTTCGCCTTCGCTTTGCAGTTCGGCGGCTATGAACGGCGCATCATCGACCACGATCGACAGCTTCTGCTGCGGCGTCACAAGCCAATGTTGCCCATCGGCGTCGCGGCGTAGCAGGCTGGAAAACGCCCTGATCATTGCTGGCCGCGTTATTTCGCCGCCCTGGTGAAACCATTTGCCATCCGACGCGATACGCATTTCGCTGTCGCCGGTATGGGCCGGTTCCCAGCTTTCTACCGGCGGCAGTTTTCGGGACGCCACCAGTTCCGCAATGTCCGACAGGGATAGCTTGGAAAGATCAGGTGCTTCGTAGGGCATGGAAATGCGATACGGGCAAACGCGCTTATGGTCAAAGCTTAGTCGGCAGGACCAAGCACGCCATGTGATGGCAGTTCAACATTAGCTTCATTGCGCAGTAGCAAACGCCGCGGCTCCCATGGCCCCGGCAAGGTCCAACCGGAAGTGCCGTCTGCCAAAAAGCCGAAGCGGCCATAATATTCGGGATCGCCGATCATCACCATCGGCGGGTCTTGCGGCGTTGCATTGTCGAGCATCAAGCGCATCAATTGCTTGCCAAATCCGCTATTTTGACGATTGGTGGCTACAGCAACGGGGCCTACCAAGATCAAATCGGCCTTGTCCACGCGGACGGGCCAACATTGTATGCTCGCGATAAGCTCGCTTCTATCCAAAATAGCAAAGGACAAATGGTCGATGGCAGTCATGCCCTTGCGCAGCAAATAGGCCGTCCGCAAATGGCGTTCGGTTCCAAATGCATCATCCAGCAGCGCGTTTAATGCATCAGATGATATGCCAGAAAGGGGCGTGATTTGCATATTGATCTGGCCTGTTTGACCGCCGAACGGT
>JAZKGS010000125.1:0-14297 GCA_040385805.1 Pseudomonadota bacterium
GACGATACCATCATCTTCTTCTGCGGCGGGAGGCGCATCCTGCGCGATGGCACCCGTCGACACGGTTGCTGCTACCAGCCCTAGAAATGCGCAACTGTCATAGAGTATTTTTGATGTCTTCCTTTTCATGCCCAAACTCCCTTCCCGTTATTGCTCTCGATCGAGTTGCCACGACGTAACCCGACCGTCCAATTAATGCAATACCATTTTAATACCAATATGTATGTGCGCTAGGTTACCTGGTTCCACTGGTGCAAAGGAGCCGAATCCTACGCATGCCGGAATGATATCTGTCGGCGACAACCACCAACGGGGAAATTGAATCAAGTCAGTAATTGCAATCGTAGCAAGACATGATCAATTCAGACACGTGACCGGGTGCTGGTGCGAATGTCCAGGCAAATGCTAAAGGTGCCAGTGCACATCCCAATATGTGCTTTCAACGCCCGGTCAATTGGCCCAATCCAACCCGGATTATAATAAGTTTATAAAATGGTATCCGTCTCTCGGTGCCTTCATCCTTGGACTGCGGCTGATTGAGTCGCAGCTTGAGACGAAGGAACAGTAAGATGAAAGACGAAGAACTTCATGAGGAATCAGTGGTCGATCTTGGCCGGGCCTCGGTCGAAACCAAGGGTCCAGCGATCTTTGGAACTGACGGCAGCGGTGGGAAGCTGCGGTACGTAATGGGCATCTCCGACGACTGAAAAGCAGGGGCGCGTATTTCGGTATGCGCCCTTTCAGTTCGGACCACTTCATGAGAACTCTCGACTTTGACAATCTTGCATGGTGCCAAATCAACGGCACTTTGATTTTTCTCGACATCATCAATGATCGTTATTTTCAACTAACCGAGGTTGAAAATCGCGCCGTGATCGACGGTTTACAGCAATCCGGAATAGCTGAATGGCATCAACCCACCTGGTTGCCCAAACCGCAAGACCTCAAGAACGTCCAGCGTGCGTCCGCTCGCATCGAAGATGGGTCATTCAACTTGGCTGAAGTTGCACGCGCCTTATGGGTGCAAAGGCGTGTAGAGCGGCGACTTGCCTCGAAAGGCTTTGCGTCAACGCTTCGCCATCTCTCCGACATTCTTGCCAGGCGATCCTGCCAACTACCTGTTTCCTCCATTGGCGCGTGTCGTACGATCAGTGCATTTGACCAGAGCCGCCTGATCCGGAGCGCAGCTGACCGATGTCTGGCGCGATCGATCGCGCTCGCCATCTGCCTGGCAGCGCGTGGCTTTCGAGCTGAAGTGTTTATTGGAGTAAAACTGGCACCATTCGGTGCGCATTGCTGGGTTCAGGCAGGAGAGGAGATTCTGAACGAAAGCGTGGAAGAGGCTCTTCGTTACAAGATCATACTCGCCATATGAAAGCGATAGAGTTTCTGCTGTCGGTGCCGCTCAGCCCCCGGCCGGGACTGCACATTCACTACAGCAAGGAAAAGCCACTGGCTCAGCCTATGGCCGGCGTGGCGATGCTACAGGCCGATCAATCAGTGACTGTCATACCACTTGGCGATCACGGTTATATTATCGGCGTCGTTTTTTCACGGCGTACGGGTAGGAAGCTGATTAACTTGCCTTGTGATGCGCCACTTGCGGCGGGCGCAGTGGCGATATCGATCTGGCTCACGCACGAGTGCTGGGGCGGCTATGTGGCGATCTTCGTCTGCCCGTTCACGAATTCAATCAGGATATTTGTTGATCCTTCAGGTCTTTGCCCGGTTTACCGCTGCGAGACGTCTACTCATATTCTCGTTGCCACCCATATTGCTCTTATGTCGGATCCGGGCAACGCCGCGATCTCCCCGTCATACTCAGATATAAGATCCTATCTGACCAGAACCGAACTGCGTCAGCGCCAGACCTGTCTTGCTGGCGTGACCGAGCTGAGCCCGGGTGAACTTGCGTCGATTACCGGGTCAATGCATCCTGGTCAGCAAATCTGGCGACCCGAAAACTTCATGCCTTGCAGTACGACGGTCACGTTCGAAGAAGCGGCGGAGCAGCTTGCTTTTATCGCTGCCGCGGTGTGCGGCAGCTGGTGCACGCTGTTTGGAAAGGTGACCGTCGCAGCCTCGGGCGGTGTCGATTCCTCGTTGATCTGCGCCGCTCTTGCAATCAGGGATCGACCTTTCAGTTGTGCAACGGTCGCAACATCCGACCCAAGCGGTGACGAGCGCCGCTTCGTTCGGATGCTTGCGGATCGTCTGAAGGTCGAGGCGATTGAAACAGTCTATGACACAGGCGCAATCGATCCTTTGCGGTCAATATCGGCAGGGCTTCCGCGACCCAGCAAAAAGGCGTTTATGGCAGCGCTTGAAGCGGCCTTGTTTGCGGCGGCCGCTGAGTCGAGCGCAGATATCGTGCTTGACGGGAACGGCGGAGACAATCTCTTCTGCTTCCTCCATTCGAGCGCCCCTGTAGTGGATCGCCTGCGGCACGAAGGTCCAGGTCGCGGGGCGCTGGCAACCTTTCGCGACATGTGTTCGGTAACGGGTTGCGATATTCGGGCAATGGGAGGCGCGGCAGTGAGGCGCTTTTTCAGACAGGTGAACGAACCATCCTGGCCACCAGACTACCGTCTGCTAAAAGTAGATGATAATATTCCCGATAGCTTCGACGCGCTCACCCCTTGGCTCGAATTGCCGAAGAAAGTCGCGGACGGGAAAAGAGACCATCTCGCACTGATCATGCGGTCGCAGTTGCATATCCACGGTCTGGCCGCCGATGGATTGCCACGCTTTTCGCCACTCGCCAGCCAGCCGCTGGTCGAACATTGTCTCAAATTGCCGACTTGGCTGTGGTGCAAGGGCGGCAAGAACAGGGCCGTGGCGCGCGCAGCCTTTGCAAGCCATCTACCCCGCGAGATCGTGGAGCGGACGTCAAAGGCGGGGCCAGACAGCTTCATCCACCATTATTTTAATACACACAAGAAACTGCTTCACGAACTTCTCATCGATGGGCTGCTGGCGCGTCATAACCTCATTGATCGTGAAGCTGTGAATTCCGAATTCAGTGCCCCAATGATCGGCGAAGAGATGCTGTTGCGCTTGCTTGATCTTTGTGAGGCAGAGTGCTGGTCACAGTCATGGCAGGGTTGAGACCACCCCTTCGCAACGAAGTGCTTGGCCGCGCGGTGCATTTTTCATGGATTTCCAGCGAACATATTGGGCAGCCTTGGCAGGATCGCAGTTCATTGTTCCCATCAGCCAGAACTGAAACCATTCGGTCGAGCGTTCGTACATCGCCATTCGGTGCGCGGGCTGATATTTGACATGCGGTTCGCCCTCAAACACGAACATTTCGATCGCTTTGCCCCTGGTCTTGAAAACTTCGACAACATCAAGTCCACCTTCATATTCGCTGTCGGTATTCTGGATTAGGATTGGTGCATCGATGCGATCAACATTCAGTGTCAGCGACAATGGCTGCCAGATCTTTTCGGCCCCCGGCTCGAAAAATCCATAACCGATATCGCGTCCCATCTGGGTAAATGTTGGTCCGGCGCCAAGCGGAAAGGAATGCATGCCGTCACAGCAGGTCCCTATTGCAGCAACCTTGAACAGCGAAGAGTTGATAAGCGCCCATTGCACTGCAGTACCACCATCGCTGAACCCGCTGATCCCCACCCGCTCCGCATCGATCGATCCAGTTGCAATTGCTTGCGCCATAGCCTTCTCAATCGAAGACTGAACATTCCGGCGATCACTCCAGTTGCGACTGCTGCGCTGCATCAACTCGAGCTCTGTCCGCGCGGGCATTATGTCTGCTGTCGGTTCAGGGCGCGAGAAGCTGAGCACAGCAAGGCCTTTTGCCGCAAGCAATTGAATGGGGAATTCATCACCGGTTCCGCCACGGAGAAACCCTACGCTCGCATATTGTACCACGACGAGCGGATGCTTCTGTCCTGGCATATGGTCGGGCGGGAGAACCAGGTCGGCATGGCTTTCAATGCCGAACTTGTTGCGGAATCGGAAGCGCCGCACCTGGCCAAGTTTGATATGCGCAAATTCGGGATTGGGATCGTAAATCAGCCTTTCGTCGCCGGTATCCGGATCGATTGCGACCAGTCTCCTCGGCGTCACCGCATCCTCCCGGGCGCAAATAAGCTCCTTGCCCAGCATCGTGCAGCCAATCAGTTCGCTTTCGGAATTTAGTATCTGGACGGGAGAACGGGCGCCGACCTTCCAGCGCAGAAGTCGCGTCGTCCCATCGAACCAGCCCGATTTCTGGATGGCATAGAGACTGCTGCCATCGGCCGACCAGAATAATTGTCTGGTACCGTCACACGCCTCGCTGCACCGAAATTCGGTGCCGTTTCGCAGTCTCATTTTCATGCCCGATGAACTGAGAAGCTGGCCAGGAGATTGCGGCTCAAGCCATGCCGCAGTTCCCTGCCGGGAAATAGTGAAGCTTTGTGCGTCGGGAGGAGCACGCCCGTCGCGCTCCGGATCGAGCACGGCAATTTCCGCGGCGGTTGCGGGGCTGGTTGCAGCCGTGGCAATTTCGACCACATTATATTCTGTTGCGAGCGGCTCGATTGGAATCGGACGGTCACTCATCTGCGGTGCAAAGCGTTCATCGAACAGGAATCCGCTGCGCGATTCCTGGGCAATCGCTTCTGCCTGCTGCCGAATGCCAGGGCGCGTGGCAACTATGATTTTGTTGTTATCGACCCACGCAAAACTATCGATATTATCAGGAAGTGCTGTCGCCTGACGTGCAGCCATTTTCAGTTCTGTATCTGCAATCCACACCTGCTGGGTCGAACCCACTTTCTTCAGATAGGCTATGGTACGGCCATTAGGTGACCAGCGGGGCGTGATCACCTTCGCCATACCAGCGCCTATCGAGACAAATTTGCGCAAGTCGAAGTCCTGTCGAATGAACGCGCCGCCCCGGTCTACCTCGCGCGCCGCGCCAGCGCCATTCAGGGGCGCAACGAGCAAGCGCTGACAATATTCATTTTCCTCCGCATTCGCGCGCCGGACGACAAAAGCAATGCGTGTGCCGTCCGGAGAAATCCCAAACGGCGTCTCGGACGGGTGCGGGTCGGATTTTCCGATATCAGCCAGCGCAACAAGATCAGTGGCCGCAATCAGTCGTGGCGGTCCCTGATATGGTGCCTGACTATCGAAAAACGCACATGGGTCGACTTGGGACGGCGGCAACTCGGCAACAGGTACAATCGTCCTTGCCAAAAACGCGGCGAGAAGAATGCTCATCACCATTTGCGCCTGATGCCAATCGCAATAAACCGTCCGATCGGCGAGAAATTCGTCGAGTCATAGGGCGTATCCGTCGGACCCGTCGTACCAATTATCTGAGGCTTGTCGTCCAGAAGATTGTTGATCGTGAATGATAGCGAAAGACCAGGATCGCGACCTTCGCCTGCGATCAGATCATAGCTTCCCGAAACATCGAGTGTTGCACTTTTCGATATCTTGATCGGCGTTGCGAACCGCGCATCTTTAAGCGCACCAGTAAAATTGAGCGCCGAAGATAATCTGAGACCGCCATCTCGATAACTCACGCCAGCTCTTGCGCGAAACTTGGGCGGACTGAACACCGATCCGGCGAGCTTTACTTCAGGCAGTGCCGCAACCAGCTGCTGGCCACTTTTGAGCCAGCTGCCGTTGAGGTCGAATGTGAGCCGGCCGCCACGGGCAATTTCATGCGACCATGACACATTTCCGTCGATGCCACGAATAGATTGGAATGCGACATTGATGTTGCGGTTGTCGATCAGCGCGATCACATTTGCCGGATCGAACGGCTCGCCGGTAAAATTCTGGAGACCAGCTTGAGCGCCGGCGATCAGACCATCGATCAACATCGGCGTTGGGGAGAAATTAATCAGGCTGGCATAGCCAGGATCGCTGAAAGCGGCACCCAGCGACCCGGCGATCGGCTCAACCACACGATCCCGATACCTTATGTCAAAATAAGTGAATGCGACTTCAAGGCCCTTTGCCGACTGCGGTCGCCACTCGAAACCCGTAGTCCAGCTTGTGGCGCGCTCGGACTTGACGTCCGGATTACCGCCGCTGGTATATAAGACGCTGCTGCCCGGGGTATCAACGCCGAAAGCCGCTGCGGGTATGAGAATAGCCTCGTAGGCGATATATTGCTGATACAAGGTCGGCGCCTTGAACGAGCGTGCCCATGTGGCACGCAGTGTCAGTTCCGATACCGGTGCATAAACAAGCCCGACCCGCGGCGTTGCGAGGCGATCCAGCCCTGGATAATCTTCGTAACGGATTGCGCCTGTCAGGCTGAGACGATTGACACCTTTTATGTTCAAATCCGGGGATATCAACGGCAGATTGAGTTCGGCATAAGCGAAGTTGCTACGCCGCGACACGGAGAAACTCTCCTCGGACACCCTGTTGAAGCGTCGTGAATAGTTCAAACTGTTTTTGCGAACACCACCGCCTAATGCAAGACGTGCACTGCCACCAGGCAGCGCAAATAGCGGTCCTTCGGCACCGAGCTCGACCAGAGAAATACTGTTGCAATAGCACCCATCGGTAACATTGGCCGGATCGGGGTCGGATGTGAACGTCGCCGAATAATGCGTGCGATCACGCCCGAATACACCCAGAAGTTCAGCTTGCCAGCCGGAGCCCAGAACAAGCTCGAGCGAAGGTGCAGCTGTGTAAGATTCCACTTCTGGCGCAAACAATGCAAGGTTACTTGGTACTCCACCCTGAATTCGCGACTGTCTGCTCGAATATAATCCGTCAATTTTGAATGTGAGGTCGGTGCCGAGCTTCTGATAGGCTGTAAATGTCACCGCGTGCCGGCGCTGCGAAGGGTATAATGTGGCTTCTGGGAGAAGGGTATTAGTGTAGGATCGCTGCCGGGCTTCGATGTTGGTGTTGCGCGCGAAGTCATAGGCCAGCAAAAATCCACCATTGTCCCAAACGGTACCTCCAACAATATCAGCCTGTTGCCGGAAATAGCCGCCATCGGTACTGATCCCGAGCTGTGCCGATGTCGCAACGCCCTCAAAGTCGCGCCGCAGGATCACGTTGACGACACCGGCGACAGCGTCCGATCCATATAATGCTGATGCGCCATCGGGTACGACCTCGATGCGGTCGAGCGCGGCAAGCGGGATGGCCGAGATATCCACGCTGCCAAAAGCGGAATCATATGGCAGCCGGTGTCCGTTGAGCAGCGTCAACGTCGCATCGGGCCCGATACCGCGCAGATTTGCACCCGATGTCGAATTGATATTGTTATTGACCAGTCCTGCTCCGGACCCGACGCCAGGATTTTGCCCTCCTCCGAAATTTTGGGGCAAAGAGCGGATCGCTTCCCCAAGGTCGATCTGCCCCGCTTCAACGATTGCTTGTTGGTCGAGTGTCACAACGTCGCTGGCAATTGCCGCGCCGCGGATGCGAGACCCTGTCACAACGATACCGGAATCATCTTCGGATGGACTTTGCGCTTTTTCGTCTTTTGAAGTCTGCCTCGCCTCTTGGGCAAAACTGATTTGCGGCAGCGTTCCGGCAACTATGGCTGCGAGCGCGGCGGTCATCAAATGGCATTTACTCGGCATCGACTGCTCCCTGATCATTATCAGGCGGCTCTTTATCGAGCTCGCCTTGCAGGGGATGACGCAGGCCAGCAGATTTACCTTAGTTTCATCTGTAACTATTTTCGTTTTTTGCAGAACGGATTTGCTTCTTGGAGTGTGGCTCGGTCCTGCAAGCAGGCGCGGACATGTGCCAACGCCTTCATCATGTGATATTCGACGCCGGCCAGCGATATTCCGAATTCGCGTTGGATCTCCCGATATGGCATCTCATCGAAGCGGTGCATGACGAATATGGCGCTCGTTCGCTCGGGCAGTCCGCCCAGCGCCAGCGCCAGCGATGCTTCGAGTTCGTCTGCTTCGAGTTGATGTTCCTGTTCGGCGGGACACCGGCTTTCGACAGGCTCTGCCGACGCAACCGTAATGATCTTGCAACGCTGACGGCGCGCTTGGTCGACAAGCAGATTTTGGGCGATCCGGTGCAAAAATGCGCGCGGATTGGCAAGCGTTGCAAGTTGCGGACTGGTGGCGGCACGCAGGAATACCTCCTGTACAAGGTCATTTGCAAATTCCGGGCCGACCCTTTTCGCGAGGTAACGGGCAAGTCCTGCGCTTTCCTCTCTGAACATTTGGTCAAGAGGACATATGTAACCGGGATCTCTGGCCGAGACGTCGGCCGTCTTTTTTGGCAAACTGTGTATCTGTGACATTTAGCGATCGCATCGGCGCAATCGTCGAACCCCGGGTGGCTATCCGGGTCGATCGATCTCCATCGCTTTGCCGCCGTTCGGCCCGTTTGAGGCTTTGTCCGGTACGGCCGCCCGTCCATTGACCGGACCGGCGTGTTTAATGCTTGGCGGATTTTTCCAGCGCGACCTACGCCAGCTGTCGGTCTGCGCATGGCCATTTTGGCGAACCGGCCAAGATTAGGCAAGTACTGGTTCGCAAAAACGGCAAAGCGAATTACGCCCATAACGAAGCGCGCAGCAACCTGGGCAAATAGTTACAACATGGTTGCTACCGTCAGGCAGTAACGCGCCGATACTGATCGAGAGTTTCACTGCGTTCTAGGGCAGATTGTTTGGCAATGCCGTTCGTGTCAGGATTGAGCCAGTTGTACAAGTTCCGGAATACTTCCAAGCCGACGGTCATGATATATTCGCATTGCGATATTCAGATCGCTGGAATTATCAGTCAGGTGACGTTCGAGCTCTTCCAGTTCGTTGAAGCAGTCGGCAAAAAGCTTTGGTTCCCAGCGGCGGACGGAATGCATGCGATCACCGAGCGAACGCACTATTTCCATTAGGGCTGCATTTGCTGACCGGTGCACAATGATATCGAAAAGGGCAGCCACCCGGCCCGCATAGTCTTCAACCGATTGCTTTACGTGCGTTAGCTCGCCGACGTGAATCGGATCCTGCAGCGCGATATCCAGAAGCGCTGCGTTGACGTCAAACATATCGCGCAACATCTTCTCGCTTATGCGAGGCACCCGAAAACCGTCACCTGGCTTCATATCGACCAGCGCTTCACCAACTAGGCGATTGAGACAGTCTCTGACCGGCGTCATGCTGACCCCGAACTCGTCGGCGAGCCGGAGTGCTTCAAGCCGTTCGCCAGGTCGCCATCTCCCTTGCATCAGGCCACGTTTGAGATCCTGATAGGTAGGTTCAAGAACATGGGCTGGGCTCACACGCCTGCTCGCTGCGCGCGGGCAAAATTATGGACTGCTTCTTGTTGATCAGGTCGAAGCGCATCCGTGGCGCGCGGGAATGGGGGCACGTGTTCCTGCAATAATATCGAGGGGCACTGGCCTTCATAATTGCCGAGATTGGGGCGGTGTTGCGCATAGCCAGCCAATGCCGCCAATTCGGGAGTAAAAGTCTTTGCTATTTCGGGTGGATAGGCCAGCCACGGATTTTCATAAGGCTTAAGCCATCCCAGACTATAGCCGATTACAACCGCCCGCCTGACATCGTCCGACCGGTTTGGACCCGCACCATGAACCGTCGAACCTAGAAAACAGATAGCCGATCCCGGCGTGCATTCTGCTATAACCGGTTCACCAAGGTCATCGAGCGAATTGATCTGCATACGGTGCGTGCCCGGGTAAATCCTGGTTGCGCCATTATCTTTGGTAAACCGCGAAATCGGCCACATGACATTGACCAGATATTCATGCTGTCCTTTGGTGCCGCTCCACATGTCATGATCACAGTGCGGGAACTGCTCAACTTCGCCCGGATGGATTTCAATGGCTTGCGCGACATTGAGCTGGATGCGCTCGCATGCCCCGCTCAATATGCTGCTGGCCAGTCCGAGAACCGTTGGCTCCATCACGAGCCGAGCGGCATATTCGGACCGGCGAAGAAGACTACCGAAGCGCTTGGTGCGATAGCCATAAAAGTCGCCATCCCCCAATGGCGTTTGGATGAAGTCGCTTTCCAGATCGACTTCGAGTGCCGCAAGGACTGATAGAGGAAGCAAATCTGGAATGATGCAATAGCCGTCGCACTCAAGGCGTACAGCCCACGAAGTTGGATTTGCGGCGTCCGTCATTGCATTTCACCAGCATCGGCGAGATGAAAACCCGCAGGTGTGTAAATGCCGGTTTCTTCGAGGTCACGAGGCGTATCAGCATCGATTTGAATGTGAAGCGCGAGCAAGCCCTCTCCGTCAATGTAGCGCGGTGGCCCTAACGCCTGGCATTTCCAACCGAAATCAGCAATCTGTCGATACCAGGCCAAATTGGCAACAGCTGTATAATCGGTTACCCCTTCCGCCAGCGCGTGCTGGACAAGCGCCGTCACCAATTGATTTCTCGCCATGCGCCGGTCTGCCCGGCTCAGCGTCGGTTCGATACAGAACCGCGTAATCTCCCGGGTGTGGATACCGGCAGGGATATCCTTGTCGCACAACATCGGAAATAATTCGCCCAGTATGTGCGCGCGATCCGTGCGCAGCAGCCGCGCGGACGCCCGGTGACTGACGCTATCGCCGGTGAGTATGACATAGCTGGCGTGGGGCGTATCGAACTGGTCGATCTCGTATCGGTCATTGAGGACGGGCACGTCCCATTTCAGCAGATCGACGAAAACACGTTTTCGTGCTTCGAACATGTTGCGGACAACCGCATCAGAAGACCGCGCGGCGTTTGATGTTGTAATAGAAGGCATGATGGTCGCCTGTCTTGTTGAAGATGGCAACCATCACACCAGCACCTGAGAACCTGCGATATACCAATTACTGGGGATGCAGGCGTTGAGGCGGCATTTTTAGCGCAGTCTGGCGGACCGCGGTTGATGTTAAGTCAATGATATTTCTGCCATCGAAAGACATCTCTATAGCCGATCAGGCCGTCGAACAGCGCGCTGACAATGAGCGACTGTTTGCAGTGCACCTCGTACCGTTCTCGCGCCATCTTGAGATGCTGGATGACAGTTTCAGTGCTTATACCAAGAATTAATGCGGTTTCCGATGCCGTTTTGCCGCGCGCAGTCCACAACAGACATTCGCGCTGTCGATCGCTAAGCTTTGGTGTCGACGCCGTTGCCGCCATGCCGCTGATCTTCAGCGCACAAGTGAGAGCCATCGTACCGACAAGCTCCGCTACCACGAGCCATTGCCTGGGCAAACTAACCTCGGGGCGAACTACAAAAGAACAGGTTCCGCTGGCCGTGCCGGGAAGATGCCTAGGAACTGTATATCCATCGCCAATCCCGCATTCGCGGCCGACCGCAAGCATTTGGCGGTCTCCGCGGGTCATAGGGATCATGTATTCGATATTTTCCCAGGTGAAGCCTGAAAAGGATTTGTCGCACGCCCGTCTTACGGGGTCCATGCCTCCAAGATCGAAATTTATATACACATTCGCCCAAGCTTCAGGATAATCATGGATCAGGACTTCGGGAGGTTTTTCCATGCTGGTGCGCGCTTCCAGCGAAAGCGCAAAATGATCGAACCCCAGAAACCTCGAAGTCCGTTTCAGTGCTTCTTCAAGTCGTTCGGAAGTTTCTATCTCAACCAGTTCTCTGGCAAACTCCTCGGCAACAGATAATCGCATGCATTGACCGTTCGATGTGGTCCAGCGCTTCCCAATCTGCTGTCCTCCAATCGCCTCGTTGACGCCCTGAAGACCGGTTTCAATCCATCTTGCGGGCCATTGTGCTATTAGCCCGGTCATTCCCAACGAATTTAGTGTTTCAAGTGTGCGAGCGACCGATAATCATATGTTACCAGATAAGGTGGTGATTTGGCTTGCATAAAATAGGATAATCAAAGAAAATCTTGCCGATATTTGCATGTGCGAATTCAGGATTATTTTGTCTGGATTTCAAAGATTGGGACTTCTTGGTCGCATCCGACCCTTAAGCAACCACCGGTAGCCGCCGTCCACCAAAAATCGCGCCTCTTTAATAAGTCGCTGGGTCTGGCGTCTGCATGGTGACGACTTCCATTCTATTGCACGCCCCAGATTTGCGCTCCGGTACACGACAGTTTGGGCAACTTCACGAGTTGTGGCAACACCGCCGTCAGGGCTATGCAAGGTATCGAGAATGTTAAGTAAAAGGGTGAGGCGGCGCTTCTGATAAGGTGACGGCCAAAGCAGATCGTTCGATCTTGCATTGCTACTTTGGCGACATGACCAATCGAAGGCCTCAATTGCAGCTAGGCGCGTCCGGACCCATTGATCTTGAGCGACAAGATACCCTCTGCCCGCGGAACACGGATGCAATACAAGGATGCGATGGTGCCTTCTCCCGTCGCCCAGGATTAAATGTCTGCCTTCGCTGGTAGTCCGGTCCTGGAGCTGCTCGTAATGTCGAAGCAAGGAATGGATTGAAGCATCGTCAAGATCACCTGCTGTGTCCTGAACGACAATGACCGATGGCGCGTCAGAGGCAAGCCAGATTGCGGGATGCGCCGGTGCTGGAAGACCAGGTGGAAACGCGAAACTCCAACCCCCAAGATCGTGCCATTTTCATAAAATCTTTTGACTCTAGTTTCGGCTGTATCCCGTTGCACAACCTGACAAATTCCGATTGGTAATGCGCATTACGCCTCAGAAACTCCTGCGCGAAATCAAGAAAATCAAAATCATCAAAGCATCTATTCGCATCTGCTGGCATTGTTCGCACCTCTGCGTTTCAGCGAAGTGCTAAAGAAAATAGCGATGACGTTCCTTACCAAGATCAAGGGGTTGCCATCCCCAGAAGTTGTAAGGCGGCGAGTTTCTCGCAACAGCCTATCAACGGGTCACGGCGAGCTTCCCTGCCCCCAACAAGACAGGACGAGTGCCGATATGCGGTGCTGTTGTTTGCGCAGGTGACCCCGCAGGAGTTTGTCACGCGTGATGTAGCCCGCATTCACGCCGCGCAGCGAGTGGTTCATCAGCAGATGGATGTCGAGTTCGGACACCTCGGCGATCTGTGCAAGGGTGCGGTAGGTTTGCCTGAGGTCGTTGCCCCATTTGGAAAGGACCGTTCGGGCTTCCTTCGTCTCGACAATATGCCCCGTGGCGCTGTCTGCAGAGAAAAGCCAGTAGAAAGACTGCACAGGATACATCTCGCGCCCGGCGCGCAGGGCACGGACCACTGCCTTCATGATCGCGTGTGACATGGGGATGTCGAAGGCCTTCTCTGCGCCGCCTTTCGGCTTGGGTATGTGCAGGATACGGCGTTTGAAATCGATGTGCTCGATCCGGATCGTTTTAAGTGCTGTTGGGCGCGAGCCGGTCAGTAGCGAAAGGAGGTGGAACTCTCGGCGCAGTGGATTCTCGATCTCCGCCAGTTCAGCGAACCAGCTGGGCAAATCCTCTACTCCCATCCCGGTATCGCGCCGATACTCAGGGTTCCAATCAACCGCTAAAGCCGGATTATAGGCTGGTAAGTCGCGATTGCCTTTCAGCGCGTGATTATAGATGGCCCGAAACGCTTTCATCACGCCATTTGCCGCATAGGGCCCGTTACGAACCGTCAACCGTTCATGGCGCTCGATCACCAGATCGGGCCGCAGCCCCAGTTTGGCGAGCGGCTGATCTAGCCAGTCAGCCAGATGCCGCTCCATATAATCGCTATAGTTTTCGACAGTGCGTTCGGCGCGCCCTTTGCGCATCATATGCGCATCGCGATAACGCTCCCAGGCTCCGCGCAAGGTGATCGCACCATGCGCCACGCGCATCGGCAGCCCTGGCCGCTCGCCGCGTGTGAAACAAACCAGGGCTTCCTTAGCCTTCACTCTCGCATCACGCGCGGATACGCAACCGAACTCGCCGAGCTTTTTTTGCGCCGCGAACTCACGAAACCCGTCACGCCAATGCTCCCCTTGCACCATATAGGTTTTCGTTCTCTTTCCAATACGGACAAAAAAGCCCTTTATCTCTGCATCGCGCACTTTATACTGACCATCTTGTGCGAACGGCAATTTGGCGATCGCCTTGTCAGTCAGAAGCATCAACTCGCTCATCAAATTCGCACCTTCACACTATGACCTTCACACTGTTTTCGCAGCGTGAATTTTAGTCTGGGACTAGTCTGGGTAAGTGTAGTTTTCAGGTGTGAGTGCGTCACTGCGCAATGCTACCCTAGGACACGCTAACCTGCCGGAAAATCTGGCGAATCCGCGACTCTCTTGTCAAGCGTCAAAGGCCCGGATACAGGAGGCAACCCGCACACTGCGGCTGGGGGTGTGGGGGTCGCAGGTTCGAATCCTGTCGTCCCGACCAATTTTCCACCAAAAATATCAAGC